>CAMLMF010000248.1 GCA_946480995.1 uncultured Bdellovibrio sp.
GTACGAAGTTAAAGGCACTGAGGTGATGATTATTTCTTTTAATCTGCGTCAGTTTAATAACGCGAATATTTTATTTAGCCTTTTGGGCGAGCTTATTTTTGATATTTCTGAAAGTAACATAACTGTTGTGAAGAGTCGGGCCCATCACACAAACAAGCGCTCTTTGAATTTTCATCGCCGGATGGGGTTTGAAGAGGTCGCGAAGAATGATAAGTTTATTGAGTTTCAGATTGATCGCGATAAGCTTTTAATGATTTTGAAAAGCCGTCTTGGCATCTTTGATTCTTAGGCGGTACGCCGTACCTTTTTCGGATGCGATGCAGATTGTTTGTGAACTCCATCCGACGACAAAAATGTTTTAAGTATACTGTCTTCCGTAAGTGAAAGGTTTTTTGTGAAATCACTTCCAGCAACATTTGTGCGTGGTGGGACCAGTAAGGCATTGATATTTTCTGCTGCCGTGATGCCTTCTGATCGTAAGCAATGGGACGAGATATTTCTGCAAGCAATGGGCAGTCCTGACTCCTACGGTCGGCAATTAAACGGCATGGGTGGGGGAGTATCCTCCCTTTCAAAGGTGGCAGTTGTGGGACCTTCACAACATCCAGGTGCTGATGTGGATTATACTTTTGGACAAGTTCTCATCAAAGAAGCGCGCGTCGATTATAAAGGCAATTGCGGCAACATCAGCTCCGCCGTAGGCCCCTGGGCTGTTGAAAGTTGCTTGGTGCAAGCCACAGGCAAAGAGGCCCGTGTGCGGATTTTTAATACGAACACCGGCAAAATTATTGAATCTATTTTTCCTATTAAAAACGGCAAGCCTGCTTATGAAGGTGATCTTGCGATTCCTGGGGTCAGTGGTACAGGGGCTTCGGTGCGTTTAAACTTTTTAGAGCCAGGCGGGGCGACAACCGGAATGCTTTTGCCGACGGGGAATCTAAAAGAAACTTTGCAAGTTCCAGGCATGGGCCCCATCGAAGTTTCGATGATCGATGCGGCAAACGCATGTGTCTTTGTCGAAGCGGGCCAAGTGGGTCTTCGTGGGGTTGAGCTTCCCCAAGAATTGTCTGCTAATGCTTTGCTGCTTGAAAAATTAGATCTTATTCGGCGCACAGCTTCGCTTGCCATGGGAATCAGTAAAACCTTGGATGAAGCTAAAACCATCGTTACTGTACCCTATATTGCTATCGTGAGCAGTCCCCAAGACTTTCAAGATCTGGAAGGTCAAACAGTGCCGGCACAAGAACAGGATCTGTGCGTGCGTGTGATCGCAAGTGGGCAGCCTCATCAGGCATTGCCATTAACAGTGTCTTTGTGTACGGCCGTAGCGGCACGGATGACGGGGAGCTTGGTGGCCGATATTTTAGGGGAGGGAGTTTCCCAAGGTCGACCTTTACGCTTAGGAATGCCTTCAGGAATTTTAACTGTGGATGCCGATGTTGCAAATGTCTCTGGAAATTGGCACGTCGCCAGTGGCGGCTTTTATCGAACCACCCGGCCGTTGTTTGTGGGCCATGTTTTTTATTGAAGGAAACTGATTGCGGTGAACCTTTCTTATGCACTTAAGGGTGCATCTTGCGTTTTCCTGGGTGAAACAAATATAAATACATTCAGTGCATAATAAGTGTGGAAACATCAATTTCACAAATGCCTGAAAGACCACTAAAACCACCCTCATTGAAACAATTAAAAAGGAAGAACCCATGAAATCAGTTATTTTATCAGCGTTTTTAGTTTTAGCGGCGGTCTCTGCGCAGGCTTTCGACTCATCGATCCCCAACGTTGAGCTGTGCAATTTAGAATCTGGCTATGAACCCGAAGATCTAGAAAAAATCGTCACCGAAAAAGTAATCTTTGATATCAAAGAAGCAAAATCTGTTTCTCCAGCACTTTGGGCGATGATCAAAGAATATTACGAAGGCTCTACTTCTGAAAGCGTGACTTTTGAAAAGCTTAAGAAAGACTTCGGCCCAAAAGGTGACGAAAGCTATAACGATCTGTATGTCTACAAATTCCAATTTGCAGCAACAGGCAATGTGTACTTTGAAGTTCGCACATGGCCGGGCGACAACCCGGTAGGCATGGTCTTCAACGCAAAAGGCGAATTCGTAGCCTCTAACGGTGACGGCAGTTATCAGTTAGCTTCAACGAAAATCTCTTGCTGGGAAATTATTAAAGGCAAATAGCAAAAAAATAAAAAAGCCGAGGTGAAGCCTCGGTTTTTTTGTAGGCGCAGATTGAAAGTTTAATACTAATATCATTGCGCCTGATCGAGCATACGAATGATTTTGGAATCTTTCGAGGCCTCGCGAATTCGAGTCTCCAAGTCTTTAGTTGCGACGCTAAAATCTCCAAGTGCATCATCCAGATCGCGATCAGCAAATTTTTGATCTTGGTTAAGGATAGAACCAATCGATCCAATTAAAGATTTGGACAGTGCTAAAATATACAAATCATAATCTGTGGCGCCTGGTCTTTCATTGATGGATGCGCTCAAGTTTTGAAGCTCCTGCTGTATTTTCCCAGAGTCTAGTTTTAATACCTCGTGCGCCGGGTTGTTGAAGTTTAATCTTAAAGAATTAATTCTACGGGCGAGGGAATCTGCATTGAGATTTTCAATCTTAGACAAGACTTGATCTTTACTGGCACAGGTGTACTCCTTCACGACCCGAACACCGCTGCTCTTAATGGCAAAGGCAGACTCATTTATTTTTTTTACTTTATATTGGCCCGGCTTTTGTCTTCCTTCCTGCTGGCTAAAAAGACTTCCGCTGTTCGACGTTTTTTCAAAGATGAGGCCGTTCCCCAAACTGAGTGCTCCATGAAGGATTTGAATATCACTGCCACCATCGGCAAACGGTGATGGTTCTTGACCTAAATAGACCAGGATATTTCCTGCTGCGAATTTTTTGCCCTGAACTGGTTGGCAGAAATTATTAATATAATATGAAAACTCCAAAGCATCGACATAGGTAATGTCCGCCATGAAGCCCTTACCTAGAAGAGCAGCATTATAACAATTTGGACCGTCATGTAATATATTTTGCTGAAGCAAAGATTGATAGGTCCATTGCGCATTTTGCGCCTCGGCCTGAAAACTCAACAAAGACAAAAAAAGCACTGCCGTCGTTAAAAATATCGACACACAAGTTTTCTCTATTGCGGATGTCATAGTATTTGAGGACATTTCACGCACCTCTGCTTTATTCTAAAAACAGAGGTGCAGGTACTATGCCTAAGACGCTGTCTCATACTGAGACAGTTGCGAACACCTTAAACTTAAGCCGCGACTAATTTCCCGCGCCCACTTTATTTAACTCATCATAACCCGGCATTGTTGATAAATCCGGAACCACAACAATTGCGATACGACGATTCTTAGCTTTGCCTTCAGCAGTGTCATTGGGTTGCACAGGGTGAGTGTCACCAAAGCTCGCCGCACTGACGCGCACCGCAGGCATGCCACCATCAATCATGGCACGAGTCACGGTCAACGCACGCGCTGATGCTAATTCCCAGTTAGACGGGAAGACAGCTGTCGCTATAGGTACATTGTCTGTGTGGCCTTCCACTTGATAAGTTTTGCCTTCGATAGCTTTCAACTGAGTCGTAACTTCTTTGATCGCTTCAAGTCCCGCCGCTGAAAGCTTTGCAGAGCCTGAAGAGAAAAGAACGTCAGAGCCCAAGCTCACAACCATTTTTCCATCGATGATGTTCACCGTGATTGCGCCGGCATCAGTTAACTTCTTAAAGCGTTTTGTCAGATCTTCGAATTCTTGCAGGCGTTTTCTTTGCTCTGCTTGGCGTTGGCGCATTTCATCCATCGCTTTTTTCATGTCATCCAAAGAGGCTTTCAGTTGGCCGCGATCTTTGGCTGTCGCAATCAGTTTTTCTTCAAGCTGAGTTTTTTCACCTGTTAAAGCTTGATTCTGCTCTTTGTTTTTAGAAATTTCCGCATTCAATGCTTCTACTTCTGATTTGTACTTTGACTTAGATACGCAGCCGCTTAAGCCCAAAGATAAGGTCAAGCCCGCGACCACTGCCGATGTGTAAAGTTTCATTCATACCTCCCTATATAAACATAAAGTTTATTGTGGGAGGTCCGTGACTTAGAAACAAGCTTTTTGCTGAAAAATTAGACGGGACGGCGGCGCGCCTTCGCGGCTAAAATCTTTTTGACCAGACCGTCATCGTCTTCGTCGAAGATATCGCCAATGATTTCTTCAAAGATGTCTTCCATCGTGACTAGGCCTACGAATTTGTTTTGCTCATAGATCACAGCCATGTGGGATTTTTGCTCCTGCATTTTTAACAGGATTTTGAAGACCGGTTCAAACGACTTAAACTTTAAAATGGGGCGAATTGTACTTTGCCATTCAGTTTTTTCCCGTAAGGCTAAGAACTCTTTGGTGTTGATGATGCCAATGATTTCCTGGTCATCCATAACGGGTAGGCGTGTGTGGCCCGAGTTTAAAATGATCGTTTCCACGTCGTCATGAACATCTTCTTTGCGAATGAAAATGACCTCTTTCCACGCGACCATAATGTCGCGGGCGACTTTTTTATCAGCACTGACTAGGTTGACGACGTACTGCTTGGTTTGCTGAGGCAGATCTTCAATCGCAATATCATGCACATCGTGGGCGGCATTCTTTTGATTTCCAAATGTAAACAGACGCACCAGAATGTTAGTGGACTTCTCTAGGATAGTGACCGCCGGGGACAATACTTTTTCGCCGATATAA
>CAMLMF010000249.1 GCA_946480995.1 uncultured Bdellovibrio sp.
AAAGGACCCCTGCAAATATGAAAAACTCTAAAATCTTAGTATCTTCTCTTTTGTCTCTTCTTGTTGGAACTTCAGCTTTGGCTGCCTCTTCAGGAACTTTGCTTTTACAAGGCACTGTAGGCGTTGTGAACGACATCGTTGTGACTGCGGCTGCGGGCAATGCGAACACGACGTTAGATATCGTCAACGGTGAGACTGGCAAACTTGTTGGTACAGCGACGGAGACTTCAAATAACTTGCTTGGTTATAAAATCCGCATCGCTTCGGCGACGGGTGGTGAGCTTCGCAATACGCAAGATGCTACTAAGAAGACCACTTACAAAGTTAAGTACAATGGTGCAACAACGGGTGTAACACCGACAGTTGCTGGTGTTGAAGTGAAAAATGTGGCCGCGTTGTCGGGTTTAACAACAGTGACTTCGAATATCGCCGTAGATGTAACAGCTTACGCAACGGCTCCTGCGGGTACTTACGCAGACACTTTGACAGTGTCTATCCAAGCGAACTAATTTTTTTAAATAATTTTTTTTTGTAAAAAGGCGTCCTGGTAAGACGCCTTTTTTAATTTCTGGTTTGAATCGTCAGGGTGATGGTGTCGGAATACGAGCCTGATTGGGCTCCTGCTGTGGAGCCGATGGTAATACTTGCTGGCACCAGGAAACCATTTGCTGGGGAATCGCCATTTTCTTGCATCACAAGTTTTGGATTCGCTGCGGACCCGGACAAGTTGATCGTCACGCCGTCAAATTTTGCCACATAAGAAACATAGCTATTTAATAATAAGTGCTTCAGAGCGCCATTGTTTGCAGACGACGCATACAAAGAATATCCCGCATTGGTCTTAATGCGAATGTCGGCGCTTTTTGTGTCACCCGTTGAAAGAGGCCCAAAGTTCAAGGTCTCTGTGGTGTCGGTGATGCTAAAGGGTTGCCCTGTTGGAATCACCGAGATGTCAGCTTTCTTAGGCGCGTTGTAGTTAGCAGAAATTTGTCGTGAATCAATAAATGTGTAGCTTGCAATCGTGCCGCGATACAGGCGCACGGTGAAATTACCTGTGTAGTTGCCGGCTTTTCTCCACATATCCGTTTGATCGACTTGCATCCAGTAGGTCAAAGTTCTTTGTGCGTCGTTATTGCCACCAGGCAAAGAATTATTTAGTACATCGTTGTTCGAGGAAACATCCGGGAAATTTTTAAGGACCTGGGTGTGGCTTGAGTTTTTAGAAATCTGCATCGGCCAGGTGAAGCTGCCGTGATCTAGCTTACGATTGTTGAAAGAAGACGCCGTGCCATAATCGAAAGTCAGGAAAAAATCACAACCGCCATCACGGGTGTCCGCTTTAACGACGATGGTTGCGCTGGTGTTGGGATTGTTGCTGAGATCAACGTTGGAAGGCTGCACCTGCAGCTGCATTTGTTCGCAAGGGGCGGCGAGGGTATTACAACTTAACCATGTGATTAGAATAAAAATTAAAATTCTCATTCTTCACCTCTTTTCAGTTTGATAAGGCCAAGATCCATCACTGCAGCTTCGGCCGGTCTTTGTACGCTGATAGCGTAAGCGCCATAGCCATCTAAGATCAGTATGTACGTGCCGGGTTCTAAGCCCTCGACATAAAAGCGTCCGTCTTGCGTGGTGAACAGGGTGTTGTCGACCAATTGGTTTTTGTCATTAAAGATTTCACCACTGGCATACGGGATGGGTGAGCCATCTTCTTTTAAGAAACGACCTCGCACGGCGATCTTTTGCGAAAGTTCCGCGTTAATTAAGATCCCGCTGCGATAAGAGTTCTTAACTGCGAAGTATTCACGCTTTAATAAAGTTCCAACTGGCAATGACGTTGCATCTAAGTTGACTGGCTGAACATAGTACGCCGTTAAGTTGCGTAAAATAGTTTGTTTGCGAGGGCCCAGTTGCGCTTGAGCACCTTCGCCGTACGGATTTATTTTCAGAGCATTTCCTGGGGGCAATTCATTTAGGCTAATCAAAGCAAAACTGTCGTTAATCGGTTGAGTCAGAGCCCATTGGCTTCCGACCCAAGCAAGTCCCGTGTTTAAACCAAAAGTTGTAACGGAGTTATTTGTTAAATCATTCTTGGTTGAAAACTGATCTAAGCGCAGGGCTGCGGGTTGCGTAAGGTATTCCCCTGAAGCATGCAGAGTTTGCGTATTTCCTGCTGAGTTGGTGAGGTCGGCACGCAAGCGATAATCATCGTAGTCATAAAGACTGTTCTTGATCGCACTGACATTAAACGACTGCGCTTGCGAGTCATAATAAGAACTCACCGTGCTAAGACCTTGGCGTTCACTCCAGAAAAAGGATAACAACGTGCGATCTTCTTCCACAGCGCCATAGGATTTGTTGTAACTCACTTCAAAGCGCATCCACGGCGTAAACGGGATCACAACTTGGCCGCGATAAATGCGTTTGGCGTCCGTGTCGTATTGTTTTTCATAACCCGCGCCAATCCCTGCATAGACCCAACGAAAATCGTGGTTGATCTGCAAATCGTAACGCTGATCCATAGCGTTGATGGCGGTCGGAATGACAGCAACGCCGCGAAACCCACGATCTTGCTTTTCAAATTCCGCGCTTAGAACCGTTCTGACATCGCGATTGAACATGCGATCTAAAGTGCGATAGCGAATTTTCTGTCCGCCACCACTTTGGGTCGAATTTGTTTGTGAGTACGCGCCGTCGATCGATACGTATCCGTAATTAGAAATAAATGAAAGCTCAGCCCCAGTCAGATTTTGCGACAGATAGTTTTGAAAGTTAAAGCCACCCGTGACATAGTTGGTGATTCCCATGCGGTGAAACACAGACGTAAAGAGCTTGTCTTTTTCATAGGCCCGATCGCCTCCGGAATCGCTCCAGGGGGCGCCGACGTTGTAAGAAAATTCGTGGAAGTCTTGATTTAAGATCGTATTTTCAAAGAGCAAAGAAAAATCAAAGGACTCTTCTTGGCCTAAGTCATCTTTGATTTTTACGCGCACGTTATTTTGCCCACTGATCAAGGGAAAATCACGCACGTCAAAGCGTCCTGGCGGCAAACGCAACTGACTGTACAGTTGGTTGTTCACATATACTTCCACCAGCGAGGCCCGTTTGATTTGAATCTCATGCTGACTGACCGGACGGGCGGTGCGATAGGGCTGAATTGAAAACTCCCGAGTCACAGCCAGGCCGCCCATGGCAGGTGAAGATTGAAAGCCGCGGGAGGGGACGTTGAGGTCGCCTAGGGTGTAACGGAGCATGTGTTCTTCGTTGTCTTTTATCAAACGTGTGTCAGTTCTGCGCCAAGTAAAGGGGTCATGTTCTTGATAATCCGCACCCGATTCAAACGCAAAGCCTTGGATATTTTCTACGAACTGCACGTTGCCAGTCAGAGGCATTTTTTTATCGCCATAGGCTTGATTAAAACGAAAATTCAAATAGCCACTTTGTTGCGATGGGGTGAGTGGCTGCATCTTAGTCAAGTCGCTGTAATTCAAACTGAGCTCATTTTGCTGACGACTTTTCAACGGCACGCGAATGGTCAGTTCCAAAGTGCTTTCAGAAAAAGTGGAAGACAAACCCAGCGCGTCTAAGTCCGCTAGGCTTAAAGTTTTCTCTAGGGATTTTCTATTTTCTAAGCGTTGATAAATATCCGGGTTCAGAATCGGGCGCAGGGCTGCCAGCACGGCTTCGGCTTCTAAGGCAAAATTTTTGCGGTCCTCACGTGGAAAGATCCATCCTTCGCCAGCATTTTGATTGTCGATAATAATCGGTGCGACCAAATAGGGTTTGGCCAAAGCGGGGCGAGGACCCGCCGCCATAGCAGGAATTGTAAATACGCTCAGAAAAAAAGCGAGGACGATTTTTTTCAATCGCCGGTCTCCATCAATTCAATTTCGGCAGAGACCTTTTGCGCTGAAAGAGTTTTTGGCAAAGTCACGACAAACGCGCGCTCTGTTTTTGCGAGCATATTGTTGCTTTCTAGTTCAGGCACTTTTTCCATTTTCAAAACGATGTCTTTGTCATTTTTTAAAATCAAAGCCTTAGGCAACAGAACTTTGTGGGCGTCACCTTCATTGCTCAGGATCAAGGAAAGTTTGTTGCCGTCTTTGATCTCTGCCGACTTCACTTTGATTTTTGCGACAGCCTTTGGCGGGGTCACATAGGCTGAGGCCACGTATTGCAAAATAAAATTTAAGCTCACGCCAGGTTTCTTTGTGTTTTCCTTTTTTTCTTTAAACTCCACCGGGATTTGCGAGGCGATGATGCGGTACGAACTTTCAAGGTTGCCATTAAGCTTCCCTTGCCAAGTTAATCGGATGTTGCGCTTTTCGTTGGGTAACAAAACCAGTTGCTCGGGATAAATCGTAAAGTCTGAGGTGCGTGTGCGGATCTCTTCGCCCTTCGCATCCACACTGCGGGTGAAGGCTTCAATTTGTATCGGAATTTTTTCAGCCGTCGGATTTTCAACCGTAAGGACTTGCGTGGTTTTCGAACCCTCGGGCTGAAAGTTTAAAACCATCGGTGCCAAACGAAACGCGAAAGTTGTGAAAGGGAACAGAAGGGTGGCGGCTAAAAGCAGACAGGATTTTTTCATACTCTTAGAATAAAAAAGAGTCCGATCACAGAGTATAAAAATAGGTGGGGCGAAGGATATCTAGCCTAGACGAGATTAAGGTGCTTCGACAGTCACCACAGAGGCCGGGGCCCGTTGGGTGACTGTGTAACGA
The DNA here is from genome assembly GCA_946480995.1 of uncultured Bdellovibrio sp. Next base: position 4,728 of record CAMLMF010000249.1, read on the forward strand.
AGGGGCGCTG
>CAMLMF010000250.1 GCA_946480995.1 uncultured Bdellovibrio sp.
TTTGGCAACGACACTGGATGAACGTAAACCATTTTTACGTAAAACCGAGCGAACCTGCTCTGCTCTTTGTTGGGAAAGACGTTCATTTAAGATGGAGCTGCCTGAAGCATCGGCATAACCGCGCACTTCCACACGTTCAAAAAGATCAGAGTTTTCATTTAAGGCTTTAGCCACGCGAGAAAGCTTTCTTTGGTCCGCATTTGATAAAGCCACTGCCGCAGTGGGGAAGCGAATCACACCTTCATCTGAACTCAAGTTCGAGTAAGCGACATCTTTTAACTCAGATTGAGCTTCGCGTTCCAATGCGACGGGAGGTGCTGCGGGTGCTTGAGTTTCAGGGCGAGCAAACTCACGTTGTACTGGATTTTGCGTCTCTGTGACTTGACGAGCGGATGGGCGATAAGCGCCGGGATTCCAACCGATTTGCAAGTCGACTAAGTACATGGCGACAAGGCCGTCTGTATTATTAGTCAGTGACATCGCGCGAGCTCCGATGCGGGCAAGCCAACTAGGTGTCATGTTGAATTCTTTTAACACCTGCAAACCGACAAAGTGCGCATCACCTTGGTCAGCCGAAAGATTTCGGCCTTGTTCATAGAACTGATTCCCGACAACCCCTGCTTGCCAACGACTGTCCCAGCGATAACGAATCGCCAGCTCAGCGACACCGCCGGTGGTCGCAGTTTCTTGAGAGCCCGTGGCTTGAATGAATTGCTGATTGTTCACGCCGAAGCCAAGGTCAATCACTGCGGGTGATTCAAGATAGAAAGATCCCAGAAGTTTTAAGGTCGCAGGACTTCCTTCGGTCTGACTTAAATTTTCATATCCTGTATAACCGCCCCCGGCCGCTAAGAATGGTAAGAGACCTCGCGGTGTTTTTGCAGCTTCTTCTTGGGTAAGCTCTAAGGAGCTGGTCGTGGGCATAGATTGTGTGATTTGCAAGTGCTGCCGACGAAAGGCTTAGCACTGCGATAAGACTGATAGTGTTCATATTTATTCTCCTTGTTGAAATAGCGCCGTGATCAGTATTGTCCTTTAAATCTAAAGATCAATTTTTAGCGCTTAAAAGAGGGCGAAGTTTGTTGAGATAAATACGCCGCCTAGGCGTAAGCAGAGTGCAATAAATTTTTAAGAATGTGATACGTCAAAAGTCCAAAATTTCATTTGTTTCGTCGGGTGAAACGCGTTTCGCTCCAAAAACCCGCAATAAATTTGACCTCTTGTTGGAGTAATCTTACAGTTTTTAGAAATGAATTTGGAGGATTCCCATGCGTTCATGTTTTCTGCTGCTTACGGCCTTACTTTTAGTTTCTTGTTCTTCTCAACACAAAGCCAAAGATCTTGATACTCGTGTGGATATGGCGGCACCGGTGCGCGGGGATTCTGTGGTTGGCGTAAAAGACGGTGATATGGTGTACCAGCGAAAAGTCAGCATGAGCGAAGAGCTGCGTCGTTTGGAGCTGGATGTTTATGATCTTGAAGCTAAAGTGATGGGCGGGCCTCGCTATCTCGACAACCGTGGCTTGTATGGTGTTTTGCGTGATTGCCGAGTGCAAATGGGCGATACGAACAACAATGGTGATGGTAAAATCCGTTGGACGGAAGCACGTGAATACGTCACGGCTGAAGATGATTTTTCAGCTATGGGTGTTGAAGACAAAAAGAAAATAATTGGTGTATCCGAAGAATTTTTAAAAGATCGTCTGACTCGCTTTAGAGGCTACAAAGCCACTTTAGAAAAACGTCAGGACGAGTACGAAACAAAAGTAAAGATGTGTCAGTTGGATTTAGCGGCGCAAAAGAAAAAAGCTAAGTCTGCACAGGATTCAGAATAGTCGGAAATAGCTAAAAGAAAACGGCGCCCACATACACAGGGCACCGTTTTCTTTTGTATCAAATTATGGAAGTTTCAAGTTTAGAACGAAACTGGAAACGACACGATAGCAATCCAAGCCTTGTCATCGCCTGTAATACTGTCTGTTGTTCCCGTAATACCACTTTCAGATTCTAATTTGTTAAATTTTGTATCTTGATATTCAAGATTTAAACTGACCACAGCGACGTAGAATCCAACACCCACGCGATAACCAGTTTGTTCTTTGAATTTTACGTCAACGTTGTTGATCTCTTTCGGATCCATTTCGCCGCCAATGACGTAAGTACCCCACACTCTAAGTCCAGCAACGGGAGTTTGCGCACCCAAGGTTACGCCATAGTTCATGGCATTGGCATCGGCTTTACCGTTCAAGGCGGAGGAGTCCATGCTTAACATCGAGTAACGAACATCGGCACCCAAGAAAATAGATTCATGAACGTGGGCTCCTAGGCGTAACCCTAAGCCCGCACCTGTGGTTTTTTCGGTAGAGTCATTAAAGATAGGATAAGAAGTTTTCATTTCGCCACTTGTGTAAGTCACTGAAGGTTCGATAAAGACACCCCCCTTACTAAGGACTGCAGAAGCGACGCTGTAAGCGCTAGTAATTAAGAAAGATGCTGCGATTGTTTTTTTAATGAATGATGAGCTGAACATGGATGTCTCCTTTAGTATGTGTTTTTCAAGCCACCGATTTCCTAAATGAATAGGAGGGAGCGAGAGGGTCTTTGCGCAGAACCCTCTCGCTTGAGGGGTGGGATATAGACTGACAAGAAGCGTGTTCTTGTCATGCTCTAGAGACATTGCAATCGCAGGGCCCACTCTAAAAGCGCATATATTCGCGCTGGAATATTTCTCGCGAAATCTCGGGGCAAAATGACCCAGCTCATAGGAGAAAAACCTCAATATGTTTTGTGCAGTGTGTGTGTTTGTTTATCTTGATGGGGCTGGATGAATCCCCTATGTATAAGAAGAGCGATTCTTTTAAGAGATCATGAGAAAGGTTTTTGTGAAAAAACTAAAACGACTGTTGGTACTCTCGCATGAATGGAATGTCTTCCTCGTTCTTTTGATTATTATATCTATTAGTCTATTTAGTTGGTGGACCGTAAAAGTCCATCTTGAAAAAGAGTGGAGTGCACGTCTTGATTCCGAGATGGGTAAAATCACGGGGGTCATTGATCGGGAATTTTACGGTTATGGTCAAGCCTTGATGGACTTGAAAGCCGTTTTTCAAGTCAGCGGAGTTTTCAATCCTAAGGAGTTCAAAGAATATATTGAGTCGACTCAAGTGCTACGTCGTTTTCCCGGCATGCAAGGAATCGGCTTTGCACAAAAGTTAGAAAGAACGGAAATATCGGCCCTAGAAAAAACTATGCGCGGTCATGGCTTTGAAGATTTTAAGTTCTGGCCTGACAGTGAGCGGTCTTTGTACACATCGATAACTCTGATCCAACCTGAAGACTGGCGAAATAAAAAAGCCTTGGGCTTTGATATGTCGTCGGAGCTGATTCGTCGTGCGGCGATGGACAAGTCTCTTATAGATAATTCTTTGGCTATTTCTGATCCAGTCGTCTTGGTGCAAGACGATGCCGAAGTTCATCAGCGCGGGGTTTTAATTTACTTGCCGGTTAAAAAAATCATGCAAGAGGTGAATGCGCAGGACCCTAAGGATGCTCTGTTGGGCTTTGCCTATGGTATCGTGCGGATCAATCGCTTTTTTAATGGGGCCTTTGGGGTGCCCGAGTTCTATAACGAAAAAGTTAATTATCGAATCGAAATCTTTGATAAAAAACTGGGTAACACTATTCCCGTCTATGAACGTTTTCCATCGCGTGATGGCAGTCGTGCTATTCCAGAATTTACCAAAACTTATCAGGCAAAAGTTTTTGATAAGAATTGGACGATCCACTTTGAGCCTCTGCCGCACTTTTTCAACTGGTACGAACGCTATATCCCCATCTTGTTCGCATTTGTGACCTTGGTTATGCTGTCGGTGATATTTGTTGCGTTGTGGTCAACGCAACAGTTTTTGAAATTCAGTGAGCGGCATAAAAATTCGTTGTCGCAGATTTCTAAGAACAAATCTGAAGAAATCGCGTTGTTCCGTAAGTTGAATATGGTGAAAGCAGATCTTTCTGCGGCTATTGATGGCGAGAGCATTTTTGATCGTTTCTGCACTCATATGAATGATGTATTCGCGGTGGACGATTGTGTGGTCTTTGTTCGCGAACAAAAGGGCCCCTACGAAAAACGCTTCCAAAAAAGCCTGAATGTCTTCCCAGATTTTTTGAGTATTCCCTCTGAATTCGAAGACTTTTTAAGTGAAGGCATTTTGCCAAGTCGTACTCAGGACGAAAATGAAGCCCGAGCTCTTGAATTGCTCAATGAAGAAACGCGCATTCTTTTGGCCGAGTATCCTTATTATATGGTGGGCGCCGTTTTACATGAATCAGGTAAAAAAACATCTGTCCTGGTTATCTTGCGTGGACCAGAAAACTTGTGCGATTCAGAAATGAAAGAGTACGCCATTCAAAGAGTCGTGAGTCAGTTTGCGATGTCTTATGATAAAGCCATCCTTCTGCGTCGAGCTGAAGATGCGAACTTTATGAAAAGTTCGTTCTTAGCGAATATGAGTCATGAAATTCGTACGCCTCTGGGCGTGATCGTAGGGTATTCGGAAATTCTGGCGGATGAGGAGCTCAGTCCCAAAGAAAAAGAGGAGATCGGCAAAAGTATTAAGCGCAACGGTAAGGAATTAGCTCGCCTGATTGATGACATTCTAGATATTTCGAAAGTGGAAGCCGGGAAGTTGCACTTCGAAATGGCGCAAGT
>CAMLMF010000251.1 GCA_946480995.1 uncultured Bdellovibrio sp.
AGTGGTGAAATCAATCATCTGGCTTTAAATACTCAAGAAGTGACAGTTGAGTTAAATGCCTTAGTCTTTGGCACAAACCAAGTTACCGTAAAAGCACCGCAAAGCTCTCACGCGCCAGAAAAAAAGAATGCAAAAAGAAATCCAGCGACCTCTCACAGCAAAGGACCTGCTTCTGAAAAAAATAATGTCGTCGCTCTAAAGTCCCCTGCTTCGCACAAAAAACAATCGGAAGAAATGATTCCTTTTGACGAAGATGAAGGCCGGGCGAAAGTTGGTACCACCGACGGATTCTAGACTCTTTCACATATTTTCGACAAAAACCTCAGATCGAGGTCTGGGGTCTCCTCGTATTTGTTAAAACAGCGCGGGTATTTTCTAAACTGGCCTTCGGAGTTTGCTTAGGAAGACCGAATAATTTTCTGTAAAAGCTGTTAAAAATCGAACAGATATAATGAGGTTTATGTGAAGTCCAGCTCAATATCTTCTTGGTTCCGCGGAATTAAAGGACGCTTGCTCTTTGCTGCATTCGTCCCAATGATTGGTTTTGCGATCGTCTTTGGCGTCGCTATTAGAGGCCTTGATAGAACGAATGCTCTACTCGAGGATGCTCACACTTTAATCATTCCTAATTTACAAGCCATCGCCGAAATGCGCCAGTCGCGCAACAAATTCGGTTTCCAAATCTGGGCCGGCATCGACAATGTCAATAATCCAGAAGAACTTACGAAAAGAATGAAGAATGCCCACGAGGGCATTGAAGAATTCGAAACCAATTACAAACTTTATGCAGCCGCACGCTTTGCTCCGGGCGAGGCTGAAATTCATGACAAGGTAAAAGACTCGGTACCAGAGTTGATCAAGGTCATGCACAATATCATTGCCCTGGTTGAAACAAGAGATCCTCAAAAGGTTGATGAAGCAAAAAAATTAATGAATGGTTCCTTTGCAAAGCTTAATGCGGGAGTCCGAGACCACAACCGTGACGTTACCGAGCTGTATAGCAAGCTCAGCGAAAAAGAAGCTCTCGAAAGCAAAGAAGCTCGCGCGGAAGTATTCCAATTAATTTTATTCATCACCCTGTTGTCAGGTCTGGCAATCTTTGGTCTTCTGCTGTGGATTGGTAGTAGCATTTCAAAATCTGTGGGTTCTATTGCAGAACGTTTGACAAGTGCAGGCAGCCAAGTCGTCACTTCAGTTGAACAACTCAACGAAGCCGGCAACAGCCTGTCGCAGTCGTCCACTGAAGCGGCTGCTTCTTTAGAAGAAACCGTTGCGGCTCTTGAAGAAATGACGTCCATGGTACAAATGAATTCTGACAATGCTAAACAAGCCGCGGCTTTATCAGCCTCGTCACGGGATTCGGCAGAGCAAGGCGAAAAAGAAATTCAAACATTGATTCTTTCAATGACGGGAATTTCTCAGTCTTCGAAAAAAATTGAAGAAATCATTCACGTGATCGACGACATCGCTTTCCAAACAAATCTTTTAGCTCTTAATGCGGCGGTGGAAGCTGCCCGGGCCGGGGAACAAGGCAAAGGCTTTGCTGTCGTGGCAGAAGCCGTACGCGCCTTGGCGCAACGAAGTGCCTCATCAGCGAAGGACATCACTAGTTTGATTAAGGATTCCGTTTCACAAATCGAAAGCGGAAGTCAAATCGCGGATCGCAGTGGCACTGTATTAACTAATATTGTCAACTCGATCAAAAAAGTTTCCGATTTAAATAATGAAATTGCCGCTGCCAGTGCCGAGCAAACGACAGGTATTCAACAAATTGGTAAAGCAATGAATCAGTTAGACCAGGCGTCACAATCAAATGCCGCTTCTGCTGAAGAAATTGCGGCGACCAGTGGTGAAATCAATAATCTTGCGGTGACTTCGCAAAATTTAACCGTGGAATTATCAGAGGTGATTCTTGGCATCAAAATGCAGGAAGAAGCCCCTGAAAAAACGCCTGCGACTGTCGCCCGAAAAGCGCCACAAATGTCCAAGTCCCCTGCTTCGCCCGTAAAAAACAACGTGGTGAAGTTACAACCGAAAAAAGCAGCGCCGGCGCAAGAAAAAGCTACAGCTTCAGATGTCATTCCTTTTGACGACGAAGACGGTCGCGCTAAAGTCGGAACGACTGACGGATTTTAGAAAACTCATCGCAGCGTAACAGCGCTGCGATACCAAAATAAACTAATACACTGAACGTTATCACACCACCGAGGGCGAGCACTTGCAGCCCTCCGGTTTTTTGCAAATCAAGACCTTCATAAATTTTCACAACTGCAATTAAACCTAAACCCGCGATTATAAATTTCGCGCAAGATTTAAGTACGACCCGTGAATAGAATTCCACCTGTCGACGATAAAGGCCAAACCACAATAACAAAACCTGCAAAGCCGCAGCACAGACACCTGCCGTGATCAATCCCGCAAGCCCCTGCGTTTGCATCAAGACCGGGGCTAAGGAGATATGCAATAGCAGAGCTGCCAAGGAGGCATACGCCGGAAAAGTCGTATTCTTTAAAGCAAAATACATCGGCATCAATACGCGACTGCACGAATGCAAAACCAAGCTGATTGCGTACACCTTAAGAACGGTCGCGGTGGCCGCCGCATCCCCCAGTGAAAAGTGCCCGCGCAGAAACAGAACTTCAACGATAGGCTGAGCGAGAAAAAACAATCCCAAAGCCGCGGGCCACGCCAAAAAAAAATTCATCAAAAAGCTTTCTTGGGCTGTTTCAATAAACTTTTCGCGATCGCGCAATGAAGCCAGCGAACTTAATGTTGGTAACAGCACGCTGCCAAGGCTGACAGACACCAGCGACAGGGGCAGTTCCAACAGACGATCGGCCCAATAAATATAAGAAATTGATCCTTCAGGCAGAAAGCTTGCGTAAAACAAATTCACTAAAGTGGAAAACTGCAAAAGGCCCATGCCAACCAAACCGGGCAGCATATTTTTTAGAACCCTGCGGATGTCTTCACTCCACAGACTCTCCTGCCAACGCGGCAGATAGTCCCGCGTCCACAGGGCCCACCACAGAAACCCCGCTTGCAAGATCCCCCCGATGAGAACTCCCCAAGCCAGGCCATCGCCGATGCGCGGAAACCACGTCGGCGGCAGAAATGTAAACACCAGCATTGAAATATTTAATAGAGCTGGGGCCAGCGCTGGAATCCCAAAGCTGCCTAAAGAGTTCAATAACCCCGAAAAATAAGCGTAGGTTGAAACAAAGAATACAAAGGCGAACATGATCCGCCCCATGCGCACGGTCAGGTCCCATTTTTCCGCCATTTGCACATAGTCCGCCGATAAGATCAGACGGAAGAGCTCGTCGGTAAAAAGCACCCCCAACAGGGTCAGCCCCCCCATCGCGATCAGCAAAAGTGTGTAGAGGCCATTAGCCAGATTGCGAGCGCGCAGGCCCGAGGGGTCTTCGCTGCGAGCTTCGATAAAAACGGGAATAAAACTCACAGAAAGGGAGCCCTCGCCTAATAAACGGCGGAAGAGATTGGGGAAACGAAAGGCCGCGGCCCACGCATCGGTGACCATACGCTCAAAGAACGCCGCCATGGCGACATCACGGAGCAAGCCGAGCATGCGGCTCGTCAAGGTCCCAGAGGCCATTTTAAATGCTTTATGGAAGACCTTTTTGCGATCTTCTTTTAATACGCTTGCTTCCCGAGACACCCTATGTTAATCCCTTTGGTTCTTGTTTAAAAAAAGAAGATTACTGTGGAGGTTATCCCTTGGCAAATCATAAGTCGGCAGCAAAAAGAGCTCGTCAATCTATCCGTAAAACTGCTGTTAACAATGCTCGTAAAAGCACTGTTAAAACTGTAGAAAAAAGCTTGGTAAAAGCTATTCAAGCTAAAGATCTTAAAGCTCTTCCTGAATTGTTGAAGAAGTTCACTTCTTCAGTAATGAAAGCTGCTAAAACTGGCGTTATCAAAAAAGAAACGGCTTCTCGTAAAATCAGCCGTCTTTCTACACGCGTTTCTGCAACTAAATAGTAGAATCGTTTCGCGCTGAAACAAACGATCGGATTTGTCTTTTAATAGCAAATTCGATCTCGTTAAAGCTAAGACCATGGGTGACCTGCGAGTCACCCTGTTTTTTTTGTGTCGAACGAACCGTTCCGCGCAAAAAGACAAAGTCGCCACCGGGCACTTGAAAGCTCACGACCAATTCATGTCCTTCGGTCAAAACGAATTCTGACATGATCGACATACCACCCTCACCCAGTTCCCCTGAATCACACAAAAAATAAGCGCCATCACAAAGGACGCCCACTTTGCGTTTCATCACTCGTCGCGGGTATTGGCGACGGAAATAGCCTTTATCTTCGAAGGGTACGGTTGCTTGGTTTGCTGCCATGAACTACTTATCGGCAGTTGGCAGAGGAAACTCAATTCAAAGTGAGTGCCGCGGTCGGCCCGCAGGTCTTAAGAACCATGTTTTCAAGCCAGATATGGCTAGACAATGGTGAGGATTTTAAAGCCTTGTCAGTTTCAGATAAAACCACCAAAGTTTGTTCCAATTTTTTGATAGTCCAAAGTCGGGCCTGATCCAAATAGCTTTCTAAAAAGTACGGTGGCACTTGAGCATAGTGCGCAAGCTTTGCCCCGTGCAGGTTTTCTTCCATGCCTCTTTTTAGAGTGAGCAAAATACGCACGTGACGTGCGACCAGG
>CAMLMF010000252.1 GCA_946480995.1 uncultured Bdellovibrio sp.
CACGGCGAAAGAAGCCTCCCGCAAATGCCCAGGAACGGCACGCATGGCATCTTCGCTAAGGCTGCTGACGTAAGGAATGATCATCACACCGATCACGATGCCGGCACTTAGAACGTTAAAGCCGCCCATTTCAGGAAATATTTTTTGCAATAACGGAGTTACAAAGAGCAACGCAAAATATCCGTACACTACAGTAGGAACCGCTGCCAAAAGTTCTAAAATAGGTTTTAAAACTTCGCGGAAAGACGGACGGATGTATTCACTTAAAAATGCCGCAGCCACGGTTCCTAGTGGAATCGCGACGGACAAGGCAATAAAGGTCGACAGGAATGTGCCACACAACAAAGGCAAGATGCCGTAGCGAGCATTTTCAAATAACGGAGTCCACTGGGTGTCCGTGAAAAACTCTTTGAAAGTGACGTGATCAAAAAAAGGAATACTTTCCGTCACGAGGATGCCAACAATCCCCATCGTGACCAGAACAGATGATGCTGCTGCCAGGAACAAAACGGTTTCAATCGCTTGCTCCCTTAAACGACGCATCCGCCGAACCGGGTGGTCGGCGGAGGTAAATTCAGAAAGTTTTCTAAGTTGGCTTTTATTCACAGACCTAGACTACAACGAACCTTCACGTTTCATCAAATCATCAATTTTTAGACCCACTTCGGAATGGCCACCGAAAACAGTGCCCAACTTGCCTTTTTTCACGTGTTCTTGACCCATCGTGTAGGCTTTTGACGGCAACGCAACGTATTTTACCTGAGGGACAATCTTAGCAGCATTGCTTAAATAGAAGTTTACGAAATCTTTCACTTCCGTTTTTTTCAAAGAAGCTTCGTTAACATAAATGAAAATCGGACGAGACAATGGGAAGTAAGCCCCCGTCTCAACTGTCTCTTTTGAAGGCAACACGGCCTCTTGCTTTTTCGGAGCTTTATCGCCGCCGACAATCGCTAAAACTTTCAATTTCTTTTTATTTTCTTCATAGTATGCCAATGGCACATAGCCCAGCGCGTATTGGTCACCAGCCACGCCAGTAACCAGCGTGTTGTCGTCTTCACTGGCCGTATAGTCGCCGCGTGATGATTTCGCTTTACCTACGATAGCTTCAGTAAAGTAATCGAAAGTTCCAGAATCAGAACCTGCACCGTATAGTTTCAACGCATTCTTTGGCCAAGCAGGGTTCACATCACTCCAGTTCACCACTTTGCCTTGCGCACCTGGTTCCCACATTTTTTTAAGTTCATCGACAGTGATTGATTTCAACCAAGTGTTTTTGGCACTGACCACAACAGCAGTTGCATCATATGCGATCGGAATTTCTAAAAATTTAATCCCTGCTGTTTTACAAGCTTCCATTTCTGAAGTTTGAATAGGGCGAGACGCATCTTGGATATCGATTTCACCACGGCAGAATTTTTTGAATCCGCCACCCGTTCCAGAAATTCCGACAGTCACTCGCACTTTTCCGCGCTGAGCTGTTTGAAACTCTTCCGCCATCGCTTCCGTGATCGGAAATACGGTGCTGGATCCATCCACTTTAATAACCGGCACTTGGGCCTTCGCCATTAAAGAAATCAGTACAAAAGACAAAGTTGTCATAGCAAGTTTAAGCATAAGTTCTCCTGTATATGCTAAAGGTCTAGCATCATTATGCTGCTCTGTATTGTTAGGGTTTTATTTAGATTTAGCCGTTTCGCGTTACGAAAAACCCCGCTAAGCTACTAAAACTATGACAGATTTGTACAAGCAAGATCAGGGTGTCCTTTTAGATAAAATTAACAATGCTATTTCCGATAGCATTTATATCTATGACCTCAACGAAAAGAATCTGACGTGGCTAAATAAAAGAGCCCAGGAGCGTTACGGTTACACGCTTGAGCAATTGCGCCAAATGGGTCCTAGCTATCAAGAGCAAATGATCCATGCGGACGATCAAAAAACTGTTCAAGACTCGATCCAGAAATCACGCTCACTAAAAGACGGCGAAGTTTTGACTTTTGAATATCGCCTTAAAGACAGCCAAAACAAATACCACTGGCTCAATGACCGCGTGACGGTTTTTTCCCGCAATGACAAAGGTGAAGTTGTCTCTATCTTAGGAGTCGCAACTGACGTCAATGAACGCAAAGCCGTCGAAGAAGACCAGAAAAAAGTCATCGAGAAATTAAACCTTTCTTTATCCGCAGCCAAGATGGGCACGTGGGAATGGGACGTCGAAAGCAACCAGTTGACCTGGGATTATCGCATGTACGAAATCCACGGCGTGAAAGTCGATCCCACGTTGAATCCCATGGAAGAAGTCTGGCGCCGCTCCTTCCGCGAAGACATGGAACAAACAAATATTAAAGTGTCTGAGGCGGCAGAAAAAAAACAAGACTTTTACGTCACGTATCGCGTGACCCATGACAACCAAGAAGTCCATCACGTGCGCTGCTATGGCAAGTTTATGCACAACGACCCCACGGTCAACCGCATGTATGGCGTTGCTTGGGATTCCACCGAAGAGTTCATGACCGAACGCCAGATTGAAGAAGCCAAAGCGAAACTTATTTCCGCAGCAAAAATGGCGGCCTTAGGGGAAATGTCTGGCGGTATTGCCCATGAGATCAATAATCCACTGACCGTCATCCAAGCCCGGGCATTTCAGTTAGCACAAATGGTGGACATGGAAAAAGTCGATGCCGTGAAAGTAAAACAAGCGGCAGAAAGTATTAGTCGCACGGCAGATAAGATCGCGCGAATCATTAAATCCCTGCGCTCTTTTGCCCGCGAAGGAACTTACGACCCCTTTGAGGTGGTCCCACTAAAAGCCATGATCGAAGAAACGTTAGAGTTCTGCCGCATGCGTTTTTATAATCACGGTGTAGAAATAGAAGTCAGTCCCATTGATACAGATTTAGAAATCGAATGCCGACTGGTGCAGTTAGAACAAGTCTTACTGAACCTTTTAAACAACTCTTTTGACGCCATTCAACACTTAGAAAATAAATGGATTCGCATTTCGGTCAAAGAACATATTGATTCCGTTGAGATCATTGTCTCAGATTCAGGCCACGGAATTCCGGATGAAATTTCTGATCAAATCATGCTGCCATTTTTTACCACCAAAGAAGTGGGTAAAGGCACCGGTTTAGGTCTAAGTATTTCTGCAGGGATTTTACGTTCTCATAAGGGCTCTTTGACTTTGCTTAAAGAGGCGCCCAATACGACTTTTGTGGTGAGCTTGCCAAAGTGGCAAGAAGACGAAGCCTTAAATTACTGACAACGAGAACACAGACCGAAAAAATCCAGGCGATGGGATACTTGTTTATAGCCCATTGTTTCAACCATCTTGATGTGTTGATCTAAGTCACAGATATGCAAAGGCTCCACAGCCTGGCAAGAACGACAGATCACATGGTGATGATGGTGACCTGATTCCAAAGTCAGTTCAAAGCGTGCTACACCATCGCCGAACTCTAAGCGCGAAACCAAGTCTGCTTCTTCAAACTTTTTTAAGATACGATAGATCGTCACCAGATCCATGCCTTCTGACTTGACCGCGAATTTTTTGAATATTTCGTCAGCCGACAAAGGCTCGGGATGATCCAAAAGAATTTGCAACAGCTGGCTGCGCTGAGACGTCAGCTTCATCCCCGCTTTACGAACTCTTTCGTTTAAAGAGTCGATATTGATATTCTTTCGTTCCGATCCGCACTTAGACATAATGGCCCTATTCATACACTAGGCCCGCTTTAAAATCCACTAAACTTGCTTTTTGCGAAGCTCTTCAAGGGCCTGCAGGCCGTAATACGTATATGATAGAGCTGAGACCACCGGCACAAAGAAAAAAGCCAAAGGAATATATGAGGTCACCCCCAAAAGTAAGCCCATGCCATAAAGAGCCCCCCGGTGATTTTTGAGGATTTCTTGGCGTTCTTCGCGACTGGCGTAGTCCTGCAGAACATCATACATAAAGACTTTTTTATTCAGCCATGCCGCTAAAACCAAAGGCACTGCGATTTGCAGCCCCGGAATCAACCACAAGGGCAAGGTTATAAAAAATCCGACAGTGTAAATCCCCGTGGCACTCAGGGCATTCCACACACTGCCTAGCAAGGTGCCGCCTCGCTTTTTTTGTAACTGTTTAAAGTCCGCATTCCCCACCCAGGTTAACACCAAAGGCATTGCCAACAATGAGGTCAGCAAAATCGCCAGCAAATAGGCCCACGGAATAAACATTAAAAGCAAAAATACGACGGCCGTCCAATAAGCGAAATCCTGTAAGCCCGTCGTCGCCTGCAACCACTGAAACAGACTCAGATTGGTGAAAAATCCAGACATTCCCCCCGTCAAAGGACCCCAGTAAAAAATGACGACCAAGAGCAGTCCAAGAAATGACAGCACGGGTGGCACAAGCACCAACAAAAACATGCGAAATTTAAACAAAGCTGCAAAGGAGCGACGAAGGGCACTAAGAATTGAGTTCATAGAAGAATATTTCCTCTTTCCCTTCTGGCTGGCAAGTGCTTCAATAGCAAAACAATGACAAAAACATTACACCTTTTTAGACATGGGCAAACCGAATGGAACAGGAACCGTCGGATGCAAGGGCACACAGATATTCCTTTAAATCCTGAGGGTCAGCAGCAAGCTCATCAGCTGCAAGAATACTTT
>CAMLMF010000253.1 GCA_946480995.1 uncultured Bdellovibrio sp.
ACATCATCTTCAAAACAAACAGTTTTAATGTGACAAGAGTCGAAATATGCGGATCCAATACTTGGCACCACATTGGCGTCGAGCTTTAAGCCGGATTCGGTAAAATAAATTTTGATTGCTGCAGCCGCTTTCCAATCTTTCCCGGCAAAAAGGGCCGGACGCTCTTGAAGCTTCTGCAAGACCTTAGGAATTTGTGCCTTTTTTTCTGCATATTCAGCGGCATTCTTGACACAAACCTGCACCGCAAATGAAGTCACTGGAAGCATAAAAACACTTCCGAACAAGGCGCATAATATAAGACCTACTCTGAAAGATATCACGAATGAGTTATCGGTCCTTTTTAGGATTTCCTAAATTGGGAGCCTTAATAGACCTCAGATCGAGAATAAGGCAGCTAGACCCCTGAACTTAGGCCTTATTTTGCAAAGAGAACTGCCCTCGGAGCAGAGGCTCCTTCAGAATAGAGCCTGAACTCTTGCCGCAGGGCTTAATCTCATGGACTCATACTGGGGAGAATGCTAGTTTGCCCCCTTACTCGCAAGCCGTTCAAAAAGATCCAGAAGGAGAATCACTTGGATAATTTTAAGAACATCAAACCTGAAGTTCTAGATTCAATCGCACGACGCGCCCATTACTTGGCTACGCAAATGATCTGGCAAGCCAATCATCGTACCGACAAAGAAAAAGGCGACCCTAAAATCGGTGGCCATCCGGCAGCTTCAGCAAGCTCCCTGCACATCATGGGTGCTTTGCATCTTTTGGTAAAAACTGGTTTTGATCATATCGCGAACAAACCCCACGCTTCACCGACGGATCACTCGTACAATTATCTTTTGGATCTTTTGCTTAAAAATGATCTTTCGAAATTAACCCAAGAACAAGCCGACCAAGCTATGAATGGCCTGCGCAAGTTCACAGATGGCAGTGAGTTCGTATTCCAGTCTTATCACTCTGCTTACGACCCTGATCACCACAACTTCTTCCCTTCAGGCACCGTGGGCATTCCACCTGTTGAAGCGGGTTACATGGCGCTTGCATATCGTTATGCGCGTGAACACGGTTATGAAGTTCCAGATGCTCACTTCTGGGCTGTCTGCGGAGACTCTGAGTTCCGTGAAGGATCTATGTACGAAGCGGTTCCTGATTTCGCGGAACGCGAACTTGGCAGCGTGACGTGGATTCTGGATTACAACCGTCAGTCTTTAGATGGTCACCGTATCACAAATAAAGAAATCATGAATGGAACCGACGCAGACCGTGTGGAACGCACGATGGCTGCAAACGGCTGGGAAGTAATCCAAGTTCGTCACGGTTCAAAACGCCAAGCCTTGTTCAAAAAGAAAGATGGCGAAGCTTTCAAAACTTTCCTTGAAAAAGAATTAGAGGACTACGAGTTGCAAGCGCTATTGCTTGTGCAAGACATGAAGGCTTTGAAAAAAGGTATTTCTAAAGAACGTCCAAACATGAAAAAATTCTTGGACAGCGTGACCGACGAAGAGCTTTACGACGCTATTCGCGATTTCGGTGGACATGATATGCTGGCTTTGGCTGCGGCGATGGAAAAATCAAAACAGTCTAAACGTAAACCGACAATCATCATTGCACATACTCTGAAAGGCTGGGGCTTAAAAGCCGCAGCTCAACCGGGTAATCACTCGTCTTTGCCACAAGAAGAAGAAGTGATGGAGCTAAAAGCAAAACAAGGCATTAAAGGCGAAAAACTTTATGAGCGTTTTGCGGCAGGTTCTGTGGAAGGTAAGTTCTTATCTGCACGTGGCGAAAAACTTCTAGGTGAAATCAAAGCGCAACACGCTTTGAAAGCTAAGAACCAAGATTACTTCCTTAAAAAATTAACTGAGTTCGGCGAAATCCCTCAGTCTTTGGATATCAATACAAAAATGACCAGCTATCCACACACACAATGGATGCTAGGTCAATTGACAGCCAAGTTGACTCGTATTTCAAACACTCCGCTGGACGAATCACAATTGGGTGACAAACAAAAAGCTCTGACGGCGAATGAAAAACCATTCAAACTTCCGGGCGAGTTGTTCATCTCTATGGCTCCTGACGTTGGAACTTCGACGAACTTAAATCCAGCGATGGATGGTAAGATCTTTGGTGCCCCGGTCGTGCAAGACTTAGAAACTGAGCTGGGTGTTAAAGACAATAAATTGCCAGATCTAGTTCCCGGCGAAGAAGTGACAGATCGTTTCTTGCGCTTTGAAATTGCTGAAGGCAACGTGATGTCTTGTGTGGGTGCTTTCGGAAAAATGCGCGATGTTTTGGGCATTCCAATCATCCCATTAATGACGGTATATGACTTCTTCATCAAGCGTGCTCTAGATCAATACTTCTATAACCTTTACTGGAAGAGCTCTTTCATCTGCGTGGGTACGCCATCAGGTGTGACGTTGTCGCCAGAAGGCGCACAACATGGTTGGAAGTCAGACATTCAAATTCCAAATCAAATCACTTGGGAACCATATTTCTGCCAAGAGTTGGATTGGATCTTGTGTGACACAATCAAACGTCACGTGATGAACGACAACGCCGGCCGCACGGGCACATTGCTGCGCCTTGTGACTCGTGGTGCAGAACAAAAAGACATGCTTCATTATTTGAAAAAACAAGCGCGCTTTAAAGCGGGACTTGAAGGGGCTTTGGCTCGTGCTGATTTCCCGATCAATGGCGCGACAAGCGAAGAAGCTCTTGCGTCTGTTGATGATGCACAAATCATGTCAACGATCCGTGAGGAAGTTCTGAAAGGTGCTTACTACTTGATCGATTACCGCGGATACGCAGGTTACGAGCCAGGTGATAACGTTGTGAATATTTTTGCAATGGGCGCCTTAGTGGCTGAAGCCATCAAAGCTTCGGAAGCCCTTTTAGCTCGTGGCATTTACGGCAACGTCATTGTTGTGACTTCTTCTGATTTGTTAACAGGTATTCCTGCCCATGAAAATGACTACGAATACTTGAAACACGGCTTGGGTGTGAACTCGAACCTTTACTTAAGAAAGTCGGATGAAGTTTCCTCAGGAGATTTGATCACTGTCGCTGGTAAACGCATCCCTGCAGTCAGTGTCGCTGACGGTGAAGCCGGTCTTTTAGATAATATCGGTTCTGTGATTGGTGTGCGCCAAGAAGCTTTGGCCGTTCGTAAGCATTCAAAATGCGGTCGTCCTTCTGAAATCTATGGCTATCACAGCCTGGATGCAGAGGCGATCCTTGAGGCTTGTGGCAAAGTCTTAGCAGAGACTGCTTTAGAAAAAGTCATTGTTTCAGAAAATGCTCTGGGCGAAACGCACCAAGCAGAAGCAACGACAGGTCACTGGACAGATTTGTGGCCTTCTAAAACTCCGGCACAAAAACACTAATTTTTATGGATTACACGGAAGCTGCAAAACAAGAACTCCCTTTTGCGGGGGAGTTCTTTCTAGCCAAAAACAAAAAGTATGAAGAATTGGTTTTCTTTGTACATTTTTTTGGTGGCACGAAAAGGCAGCTTCTTCGCCACATTAAATTAGTGAACTCTTTGGGCTATGATGCCTTTGCTTTTCATCTGCAAGGCGATCACCGCGATTTACTTTCCTTACGACTTCCTATTAGCAGCAAAAATAAGTTCGGCGCAAAACACACTTACGCGGACCAAATCGAAACCTTGCTGAATCTGATTCCTGGTAAAAAAATTATTTTCTCTTTTTCAAATCCTTGCGCCTCAGCGATGGAAGCCATGGCTCGACGCCGTTGCACCGATACAATCGCTATGATTTGCGACAGCGGGCCCACGGCGCGCTTTTTACCTTCGGCTTACAATCTGTACACGCACGAATACAAAGTGAAGTTGTTGCCTATTCGATTGCTTTTAACGCCCCTATTAAGTATGGGCTGGAGTCCTTTTTTACACAGAGACATCCACGCGGACTTGGCGCAGTTCCCGGAAGGCTTTAGAATTTTATCAATTCGCGGCTGGAAGGATTTATTGATTCCACCAGGTCACATCGATGAAGTCTTTGAACCTCATACACAGTTAGACTGGACAAAGTTGTCTTTACCAGAATGCGGTCACTTGACAGGTCTGCGCGACTTTAAAGAAGACTATGCTCCTGCTGTAGAGTCCTTCTTAGCGAAAGTGGCTACTCCCCTTTAGTTTTTGTTGAAAATCAGTCCGTTATGTTGTGCCTGTAACTAGACAGACGAGTCCCCGCGTTTATCCTAAGGCGCAGGGGGACGATATGAAGTCACTGCTTTGGGCATTCATCTTTGGTTGCTTATTTATTTCTCAGAACTTGTGGGCGCAAGGGTATATCTATCAATCCAAGTTCGGAGAGATGGGCAATAGCTATACAGACAAACTCAGCAATAAATCCACAGACTCTTTAGACAACCTGACCAATGAAAAACGCGATCGATGTTTACAAAGGTACAACCCCATCTGGGCGGATGGCCTTATCGACATCCGCATAGCCCTGGGATACTTTGATTGGACCACGGGCAGCAACGTTTTTTGGGATGGAAAATCTTACGGCGTCAGTCCCTCTTTAGATATTGCCACCTTTGCGGCCCTGCGCGACCTGCTGACTTCTTCGTGCTATGGCAATTTGCGCTTTTGTGGTTTTAGGACAGATCCGAACAATGCCT
>CAMLMF010000254.1 GCA_946480995.1 uncultured Bdellovibrio sp.
CGACCATCAGAAGAACACCTTCAATGACAAACTGACCATTTTTATTAGTGATCAAGTTTTTCATTTGTCCTCTTCCCAGCCGACAGGGTTGCCGTTTGGCTTAAATCCGTCACCTGTTGCTAATTGCTGTTCGATGCGAGCCCCCAAACGAGGACCGGCATTTTTGAATGCTTCGGCAGGGGCTGACACAAATGCTTTCAGCCCGAATCCGAAAACAACAATAAGCAAAAGCACGTACTCAATAGTCATTAGTTATTGATTACGTTACCCATGTCAGAGCTAAGCTTAGACATAGCGCCGTCCATTTGTTCTTTGATTTTGCCTTTGAACATGAATACTAGAGCCACTACGACGACCAAAAGTAGGATGTACTCTGTCGCGCCTTGGCCGGACTCTTTCTTCAATAGATTTTTAGAAAAGTTCTTAAACTTTTTCATAGTGTTCCCCCTTTGGTTCCGTATCGGCCAAATATGGGATTCTCTTAAGAGAAGAGCAGAGAAATTTGTCTAGGTCCTGATTGTTTTATATTGAGACAGCGAGAAGAAAATTAGAAGGGTCTAGTGACCAAAAAAAGAACAGAAGAAAAGCCCCTCGTTTTTAGAGGGGCCGGTGTCAAAACTATTTGCACTCTGCTTTATCAGAGAAAGTTTTGCCAAGATCCTTACCGTCAAACTTAGCAGTGACAGATTTTTCTGCCAAAGTGCCTTTGCGGATGATTTTTGAGCTTGTTTCAGCCAATTTCAAGCAAGCAGCTTCGTCAGCAGCTTTTTCAGGTTTTTTTGGTGTATGCACTTTTTGCATATCGTACGGTTTTAGGGCTGCATCATCTTTACCCGGACAAGCTACGCGAGTCGTTGTTAAAGAACAATCACCTGCGAAAGCGATGTTACCGATAAAAAGCAGTGCCGTTACTATGATGGTTTTCATTTTTGCTCCTTTAAGCAGCTGAAGAGATATTTTCGTCTTCAGTTTTTTGTTTTATTTCTTTATTAGATTTTTGACCCACTAAAATATGCAAAGAGCGCATCATTTGATAAAGCTCTTCTGCCTGATTCTGCATTTCTTCGGATGAGTTTGTAACCGTGCCCATCGAAGAAGCAACGCCTTGAAGGCTTTGATCGATCTGAGTTAGCGCTTTATTCACTTGCTCAATTCCCTGCGATTGTTCGTGAGACCCTTGTGCTACCGTTTGAATTAAATCAGAAACCTGGTGTGTATTTTTAACGATTGCATCTAATGAGTGTTCACTCTCTGCAGCCAGCGTGACACCGGTTTTACTTTTTGTCGAGGCTTCGTGAATGAGGCCACTAATTTCTTTCGCGGCCTCAGCACTTTTTTGTGCTAGCGCACGAACGGCATCAGCAACAACAGCGAATCCTTTACCTTGTTCGCCCGCCCGTGCGGCCTCAACGGCGGCATTTAGTGCCAACAGATTTGTTTGAAACGCGATGTCGTCAATGATCGAAAGAATTTCTTCAATCTTTTGTGAACTTTTTGAAATTTCACCAATGACTGTGATCAGCTCGCTGATTTTTTTCTGTCCTTGCTCGACTGTATCTTGTCCTTCTTTGGACAAAGAAGCTGCTTGATTTGAATTCAAAGAATTCTGACGAACAGTTGCGGTGAGTTCTTCCATCGATGCAACGATCTCTTCCAAAGATGCTGCTGTCGAAGTCGAGCTTGTAGAAATCTGATCGCTGGATTGAACCAGCTCTTGCGAACCTGAACGGATGGTTGATGAACTGCTATCTAGACCGTTAGCCACACTTTTTAGTGCCGACTGTACCTGACGGATATTCCAAAGACTGAACAACATTCCAAAAAGAATACTGAAACTGACCACTCCGATAAGAACGTACAACGTCAACTGATAGTTCTTTGCTACGTTTTCAGTCATTTCAATGCCTGTCGCATAACTTCTGTCAGTCAGAGTCTTTAAACTTTCGTAAGCAGTATTGAAGCTTTTTTGCGAAGAACCCTGCAGGATGACTTCTGCTTGCGACTTGTCGCCACTTTCTAGAGCGGCCTTAAACTTTTCGCTGTCAGATTTATAAAGCTCCCACGCTGTTTGAAATTCTTCGTAGGTTTTGCGGAGGTCGTCCGTCACTAGCAATGGGTCGATGACTCTTGAGTAAATCATGATGTTACCCAGCAAGCTGTCCATTTCTTCGATGATAGCGTTGCGTTCGTCCGAACTTTGAGTTGCCAATAGGTTAAACTCTAATTTTCTGAAGTTGGCTAGGTTGATATTTAAATCTGCAGCCTTGCTTACGGCCGGAAGCCACACTTCGCCAATTTCACTGGTTGCTTTATTTTGAAAACGCAAACGATCTAAGGATAGAAGATTTGTCGCCAAAGCGATAATCAGCAAAAGACTTGTCACCATCAGAAAGCGGACCCGTAAAGACATTTGTGACATGTTAAGTTCCCCCCACAAAGTTATTTCGGAGTACTTAAAGATAAAATACAGGTCCAGTTCGCCAAAAAATAGCAACAAACCCCCAATGCGAGGGTTCCTAAGATGTCTAAAACATCACTTTTTGTTTGAATTCCAGACTTTTGTGCGGGCCTCCTATTGACGAAGGTCCTAAAGGTCTTTAGATTTGGGTTTTAGGGGATCCTCAGCATGCCAAAACAAATTGTGTTTCTTTATGCGTTCTGCGTTGTCGTTCTTTTTCTTGTGAACGTCGCAGTTTCCTAGTTTTTCATAGTATAGATATCGGGGTAATTTCTGCCGATTTCTTCTGAATCCATGCCGTAACCAACGACATAGCGATCATCAATTGTCTTCCCGATGTAATCTGCTCTGATCGGTAATTCACGACGAGCTGGCTTATCAAGTAAAGTCACAATTTTTAGAGATGCTGGGGCTGACGCAAACAAACGGTTGCGCAAGAAGCTGAGTGTGCGACCTGTATCGATAATTTCCTCAACAACCAAGACATGTTTGCCGGCGATGTTTACAGAAATATCTTTAACGATTTTAATCGCCCCACCGCGCTCAACAGCTTGCACGTGTACGAAATCCACTTGCTGAGGCAAGTCCACGGCACGCATAAGATCTGCCGTGAAATGAATCGAGCCACGTAAAGGACAAATGAAAATCACTTCTTTTCCTTCATAGTCATGTTCAATTTGGCTGGCCAAATTTTCAATCAACTCTTTGATTTCGTCACTAGTCAGGAAAGGAACCATTTGCTCTTTAAGTTTTGCCATCTCTTCTGCCTTTACAGTTCAATCGAAGTAATGCCCGCGGCTTGTGCCATTTTCAAATAGCGTAAAGCTTCAGGATGTTGCGGATCACGAATAAGGATATTCTCCCATTGTTCGGTGGCTTCAGCAATGTTGTTTGAGTTGTAGTAAATCGCCCCAAGCTTTAGGCGAGCTGGAATAAGGTGTGGGTATTCGCGAATCAAAGCTTTAAGGTCTTTGATCGCACGATCCGTCTGTCCCAGTTGGACGTGAACTTCGGCAATACGCAAAGTCACTTCTGTTTTGCGGCTTGAAAGTTTTTGCGCCTTCAAAAGTTGCTCAAGAGCCTCGGTGTAACGTTTGTATTGATAATACAAGTCCGCAAGCTCTTCGTGTTTGGAAGCCAACTTTTCATCAACAAAAGGATCTTGTTTGCCCGTTTTCTTTTCCAGTTGCGATTGCGCATCCAAGAAAACCTGTTTGCCTTCGTCGTACTTACCTAAGTCATTCAAGATAATCGAAAGACCGACGCTGGCGTCTGTATATGTAGGATCGATTTCTAAAGCACGACGGAACGTTTTAATCGCTTTGCTGAACTGACCTTTATCGTAAAAAATCGTCGCCAGCATTTGATAAACTTCAGGATTGCGAGTGTTCTGCAGAAGCATTTGATTCAAGATGGGTTCAGACATCTTGTAATTGCCATTTATAAAATAGCCACGGGCCTCTGAAAGCATGTCATCATGAAGAGCATTCATTCTGCCACCTCTTTTTGCGCGGCCTTAAGTTCACTGCTGTCAGGAAATTCGCGCGCTAGGATTTCAGTAAATTTTTTGGCTTTTGGTTCGTCATCAATTTTCTTCGCACAGATCGCCGCACGGGAAAGGGCTTTGGCATCAAAGCCCAAGTTGCGGAAGTTATTGTACAGACCTTCATAGCGACCTAAAGCACTGTCGAAAATTTTGCGCTTAAAATAAAAGTCTGCAATGTATTCTTCTTTTTCGGCCAACATTTTGATCGTAGCACTGCGCTTTTCTTTAGCCTCTGCCGCATGCTCAGAGTTCGGATATTTCGTAATAACTTCCGATAGATTCAAGATGGCATCGTTGGCTTGAGTTAGATCGCGATCAATGGTTGAAGGCAATTGATTGTAATAGCTCATGCCGATGCGGAACTGCACGTAATCGATGTTCGGAACTGTCGGGTGCAGCTCTTTAAACATTTGATAAGCAACTTGAGCTTCGGCGTAAGATTCTTGTTTGTAATAAACATCCGCAATCGCAAGTTCTGCTTTGGTCGCGAAGTTGCTGTACGGAAATTTATTTTTTACGTCCGTATAGCGACGAAGAGCTTCTTCATAGCGCTCACTTTTGTCGAACTCTTCGGCGATAGCAAAAGCGCCCTCTGGAGTACTAGAGTTTTTTTCTAAAGA
>CAMLMF010000255.1 GCA_946480995.1 uncultured Bdellovibrio sp.
TAAGGATTGTGTAGTCATTTTCTTTTTTAAGATCGAAAGTAAACGATGTGCCAACCCAGTCCCCAGGACCTTCTAAACAAATCCACTGAACCTTTTCATTTGGCACTATACGCACCACCTTCATTTTCATTTCACCTAAGACATCTCCACCTGGAGTCTTAAAGGTGAATACTATTTCGCCATTTTCTTTAGAAGCCCCACTCGTATCTCGAGTCCACCAATTTGCTAAACCTTCGATTGTACTCACTGCATGAAAAACTTTGCTGACGTCTGATTTCATGCCAACGCGATGAATGATATTCGCCATCTTCAACTCCTTATTTAAACAGGTTGTTTCTCGCAAACTAACATTTAACTTGCATTTTGCAAGTTAAATGTTGTAATAGAAAAATGACAAAAAAGAAGCTGCGATCACACTGCCCCGTCAATTTTGGACTCGAACTCTTTGGCGATAAATGGACACTTTTAATTATTCGCGACATTGTCTTTCGCGGAAAAAAGTCCTATGCAGAATTTCTAAAATCCGAGGAAGGGTTTGCAACGAACATCTTGGCTTCACGCTTGGAACTGTTAACGAATGCTGAAGTTTTAAAAAAATCTACTAACGCCGAAGACGGACGAAGTGCGGTTTATTATTTGACAGAAAAAGGGCTGGATTTAATTCCGATCCTGTTTGAAATGGTCTTATGGAGCTCCAAATATGACCCACACTCAGAAGCAAAAAGAATTCCTGGTCTTGTTAGACTCATCGAAAGGGATTGCCGAAGCATAAGCAAAGCAGCGAAGAAAAAGGTTCACGCCGGCGAAGGAATTGTTTTCGAATATGTCCTTAAAAGCAAAAGTGCTACCGCCTGATTTAGTCTAGCTAGGCTCCTCCTGGACCTGTCGAAACACAAACACAGGAGTAGGCTTTAAAGTAAGGCATGAGGGATTTACTTTGAAAAAGACTCTATTGTTACAGAATTTCTTGTCGCAGCAACAAGCCCTTTTAAACCACGAAGACTATCAAGCTCTGAGCAATGAAGTGGATGAATTGATCCTTAAGTACCAGGGAATCTTAGAGGTCACTCGCCCCGGAGTTGCTCGAGCGCAAAAAGTTCACGAATTCCTGAATGAACAAAACCAGGCTTTTTCCCACGTGAAAACAAGTTGCTCAAAAGGTTGCGGCTTCTGCTGCCATTTAGAAGTTGAAATCACGCAAGACGATGCCGAGGCCTTGGCCGAAGAAGTCGCGCGACTAAATATCCCTCTAGATCTTGAAAGACTCACAAATCAATCACAACGAATTCGCCAAGATGCTGCCTGGGCCAAAGGAGCCGTTCCGGAAAACAGATGCGTGATGCTCGACGAAACGAACTCTTGCCGCGCTTACGAAGCTCGCCCGACAAACTGCCGGCGGCATTCAGTCGTGAGCCCTGTCAGCGATTGCCACACCCCAGGAGCATCTCCCGTCAGTCGTATTATTCCTATGACCGAAATTTTTATGAGTGGTTACATTAGTATCCCATCACTAACTTTCGGTTCACTTTCAAAAATGTTAATACCTGCCCTAGAAAAGATTCAGGTCCGCGATCAAATGCGCAGTCTTGACTTTGTCGAAGAGAACCCAAACAAAGAAATTGATGAAAAACAACGTGATCTAACTTAGTGCCCGCCCACATTAGTCGGGCACCATTCCTTTCTCTTTTACGAGTTCCGCAGCAAGAACGAAAAAGCACGAAGCCGATGAAAAACATCGAATCCAAAATCAACAAAATAAACTGTAACCAAAAAGAGCGAGGACTGTCTGAAGCAAAAGAGAAAGGAATGGTGCCCCTTGCTTGACGATTATCGAACCGCCATCTTGGAGCTTTATGCTTAAGTTATTGAAATTGTTGAATGCAGTCAAACGCTGATCTACAGCTTTTTGGACATTCTCGAACTAACAAACATGGCGCGATGCTTCCCTAGGTTACGTCGTAGTACGCCTGAATTAATTCGTGTCCTTGAGCGTCCAGAAAGCTATAACTGTCCGTAACATTTGTATTAATCTGCATCCTCGGGTCAGCCGCAAAGTGGGCTTCATGCAGAAGCCACCTTTGAGTGATATCGAGAGTAACTCCATCCTTATGCACACAAGAATGTCTCAAATATCTAAAGCCGTTACCCCAAGGAATTCGCAGCCAACCTAAAATGTGTTCGCCACCATTCTCTGCTATATAGTTGTCGCAATTCCAGTGACAAGCATTGGAGTGGCTGTGCTTTTCAGTGGAAGTGAAAATTATTGGTTGAAAATCCAATGTCAAGATGTGGTCAATATAGCCCATTAATAACCGCTCAAATTTCTGCTGATTAGGCCCAAAGCGTGTGCGTCAGAATGTATAAACAGACTCTAAATTAATAAGGTACGAATCATTTCTTTTTCTTAAAGCTATCCCTCAAGTTATAATACCGTTTTACCTTGTGGGAGGCCCATGGCAACGATAGATCCAAAATCGACAGGTGGCGGCGGTTTTAACTTTGAGGATCAAGTTGCTGCTTATTTTCTGGCGCAACTCCTAGATGGTGGTAATGGTATCACTCCATCCCTTGGTAAAATAACTCATGTAGACTTTCAAACAAAAAGTCTAAAGTGGCTACATGACGACCTTTTGCTCACTCTCTCGTCCGAAAATGGCATTCGCAGAATATCCATATCTGTTAAGAGCAATCAGCAATTCACGTCGAAGTCAGCGCCGAAAGATTTTGTGGAAAACTCTTGGAAGCAAATCTTTGCCGAAGGTATCAACCCCTTCAAGGCAGACTCAGATTTGTTAGCCATAGCTACCGCGCCTTTATCACCAGATTTGAAAACTAACATAGATACTTTGATTTCCTTGGCAAAGGGACAACCAGCCAATCAGCTAGATGCCCGCATTGCCAGCACAAAAGGGTTTATTAATGATTCAGCCGCTTCATTATATAAAAGCTTTTCGTATACGGAAAGTATCGGCAATGCAGAAAATTGTCTACCAGGACATCTACTTTCTAAATGCTTACATCTCAGCTTTGACTTTCAATCTGAACAATCAAATTCCCTTACCGAAATAGATCGAATACTTTCATCGGTTGTCGAGAGTGGTTCCAGCCAGAATTTGTGGTTAGAGCTTTTGAACATAGCAAGAGAACATAGACCTAAAGCGGGACAAATCACATATGGGAAATTAGTCCATCTGTTAGAAAATAAATTTATTTTACGGGGGCATAGAAATTTAGCTGGAACTATTGACAACTTTGGAAAGGTTTCACAGGCGACAGCAGCATCAATTCGAGATTTTATTGGCGATGACACAAAAATTGGCAGGATCGAACTTCCTGCAATTAAGGAAAAAATCCAACCAGGTAATACAGTTGCTTTGATTGGACCATCAGGGGCTGGCAAAACCAGCTTAGCTAAGCAGATTTATTTTTCTCATCTTGCGGATGGAAAAAATGCGTTTTGGATTCCCTATACTGCTTTTAAGGCAGGTACGATAGCCGGACTGCAGGAATCAGTGGGAGTTCAGAACATTCGTGATCTTTTCGAATTTGGCCCTACAGATACCTTGCTTGTGATTGATGGTATTGATCGTCTCTTGTCGGAGAGTGAACTACAGCTTATCTCACTACTTTTTACCATGCTACAAGAAGTAGGAGACAACAAATGGACCGTACTTCTAACTTCTCAACTTGAAGCGTGGCAACGATCAGCCAGCTACATTTTAACTGACTCCGTAAATATAGTTTCAGTTTCCGGCATTTCCATAGAAGATCTCAAAAATCTCGCTGAAAAATATCCTTATCTGCGACCACTTCTTGTAAGAGAAAACATTAGAACAATTCTGCAGAACCCCAAATATTTAGATATCGCGATTAGAGCCCAGAAACTAGGTGCCTCTCCAGATAAATGGCTTGGTGAATCCGACTTGATCGAATCCTTCTGGGAACGCGAAATAACCAAAATGGGTGGCAATCTGACTCGATCCTCCGTAGTGATGAAGGTCGCAGAATATCACGCTGATCAATTACTAGCGAGAATGCCGATCATTGAGCTGAATGGACTGCAGGTTGGAATATTGGAGGATCTTGTCAAAGATGGTATCTTCGTAAGATATGAAGATACCATTTCCTTTAGTCATGATCTGTATGGAGATTGGGCTCGTCAAAAATTATTGGTATCAAAAATATCTTCCATTTATGGCTACCTCGAAGTCAGACTTCTCTCGCCGATCTGGCAGAGATCAATTAGACTTCTTTCTTCTTATTTATTAGAGCAAAAAGATGATTTTACCCAGTGGTTTTCAATACTCGGAGTTTTCAAAAACCATCCACAGGGTGAGCTTCTTGAAGACCTTTTCTTTGATGTTTGTATATTGGGAACTGCTCAGTATGACAAGCTTTCCTTGCTTAAGGAAAATCTCCTAAAAAACAAAGCCGAAAAGCTTCATCGTCTACTTCAAAGGTTTCTTTTTTTAGCGACAGCCCCAAATCCAGAATTAGTCCGTCGTGCAAAAGAGATAGATATATCGGCTGACAGTGCGGCTCAATATTTTCGGTCTCCAATTTATGCATATTGGCCCGCCGTCATTAAGTTTCTAAAGGAAAATATTAGTCCGGAAGATTT
>CAMLMF010000256.1 GCA_946480995.1 uncultured Bdellovibrio sp.
ATTGCTCGCGCTGTGACGGGTTTAGCGCGTATTTACTCGGCTTTAGCCGTAGCTGAAACTTATTTGACGGGTGATGCTGTCAATGCAGTCGTGGATCCAGGTTTTGCAAAGATCACAGGCGAGGCTTGGGATAAAGTTAAGAATGCTTTAAATGATGACTTTGGCACGCCGGAAGTTTTTGCGGCGTTGTTTGAAGTGACTCGTCAGTTTAACAATCAAGTTCGTCGTGGCTTAAAGGCAAATCCAGCGATCTTAGGTAAGGCTGCAGCTTATGTGCAGTTTGTTCATCGCGTGGGTAAGCTTTTAAGTTTATTCCAGCAACCAGCTCAGGCCTTCTTGTTTGATCTTGATACACGTTTGCTTGCGCAAATGAAGCTAGAGCGTTCAACTGTGGATGCTTTAATTGCAGAGCGTACTGAAGCGCGCGCGGCTAAAGATTTTGCCAAGTCCGATGAGCTGAGAAAAAAGCTCACTGATCTAGGAATCTCTGTCAGCGACACACCAGATGGCAGCTTCTGGGAAGTTACAAAATAAATAAAAAACAAAGGCTCTCAGAAGTGGAGCCTTTGTTTTTTTTCTTTTCACGAATATTTTAGATCCCAACCGTGAGTGTGGCGGCATAGCCAGAATTGCTGCCTGATACCGTGGCCATCTGGTAAGTCGTGCCGTCACTGAAAACGTTGTCCGTGCCATAACTGATACGACTGAGGTTGTTTTTGCTAGTGCTGTACGCAGCAACGTTATTGTAAACATTATTTAGCGTGGCCATCGGAAAGGTCAGTTGCGAGGTTCGTACAATATAGCTGTCGTCCACGGCCTGGGCGATGCTAGGGTAAATTTCGAAATGGATGTGGGGCATACGTCCATCGTAACAGCCAGGAAAAATGGTCTGGAATGTGACTGAGCCAGCACTGTCAGTTTGTTGCACGCCTCGCAAATATGTTTCATTGGTGATGCCGCTTGAATACATCGAATATTTTCCGTTTACATCACAGTGCCATAGGTAAATCACATACCCTGCCAGTGGTGCGCATTGCTCACTGACCTTTACTAAGTTTAAAGTCATGGTTAAGGGCACACCCGTTGCTGTGGCTGATCCGCTATAGCCGCCGGTATTAAGGCTTGAGCGAATATCGCTGCGAACGACACCGGAAAGTCTTAAAATGTTAATCGCACTGTCGTCATGGGCGGGGTAGGGGCCGGCCGTTTCTGACGGAATCACTGCGCAGACGTTGCCACTAGAATCCGTTCCTGTCGTGCCAGATCCGGACGCGGCGGTGGTGCCACTGAAACTATTTTGGGCGCAGCCCAAAACTCCACCGACCGCAGTTCCAAAGAGTGCCATTCCGCCATACTGAATTAATTCACGACGAGAAAAACGTTTTTGCTCCATGCTTGATCCTTTTCTGAGGGCCAAAAATCAACCCTCGAATGGATCTAGAATAAATAAAGAATGTTGGAGGAATATGGAGTCTTTGTGGTTGTCTCTTAGTAAGACGCCATATCAATAGGGGCCGTGTCATTGCGAACTGGCGACCGCGTATTTTTGCTGACAATGCCAAAAGGGATGTCTCCCCACCATTTTTCTATGAAGGTGCCATCGGATAATTTATTTGTGAGTTTGCATGTTTTATAAGAGCCGACGGTGGTTTCAAGATCTTCTAAGACGCCTCCTTGATCCGTGCATGTTGCTAGAATTTTTTTGCAATGGGCAGGGGTGTAGATGTCTTTTTCTTCAAGAACTTTTGTTTCCGTCTGATTTCCCATGGTGACTTTGTACTGCACACTCCACAGACTTTTTCGCACATCGAAGGCGATAATTTCTTTCGTGATAATCAGTGGCACCGGGGATTCTTTTTGCATCTGGGCAGTGCCTCTCCATTCGACGCGGTCGCCGACGTTGGGATAGGCTAAAAGATTTCCGGAACATCCCAGGACGCAAAACAATAGGATTGTCTTCATATCTTCCCCCTCGCACCTCTATGATGTTTTCATAAGGTGGCAAGGTCGGGGAAAGACTTTTGCGTCGAATGCAAAGAAGCAGTGTTAAGTTGGGCGAAAAGCTATTGTAGAATCAGTTGATGGGTGGCCGCAGCCTCAATGTCTTTGTCATCCATCAATTGCGGACGATACTTTCCGTCTAAGAAAAGTTGGACCTGATCCTTATAAAATGGCGACAGCATGTGGCCTGAATTGCCAATCGGATTGATTCCCCAGCTGCGTTGGGGGTTGGCGAAATCAATAATCCTGCGCGTGGACGGGCCGGCAACAACATGAAAGCTATCGCCCATGGCTTTCATTTTATTGTTATTGATATCATTAAATGCTCCCGGCATTGGATAAGGACCTAAGTTAAATATTTTATTTAATGGGAAGCTGCGACCCAAGGGATGCTTGTATTCAATCGTGTGCAGTTCGCCCCAGGTTGGATTGTTTTTTAGTTTGTCGGCTGCAAGCTTAAAGCCTTCGCTAATGACCACACTGCGATCAAGGTCCTTCCACCATGCGGATTGCGGATCTAAAAGAGTTCGTTCGTAAAAGACCCAGGCATAAGGTGTGTTCAGATAAGCATCTTGAGTTTCAACATCCAAAGTCTTCAGCATCAAACGCACGTTTTCATTATTCCACTGGTGATAAAGGGCAGCTTCCGGGGATGAAACTTCAGAACGCAGGTCCCAATTTTTTAGATTTTTTAAGTGCTGCGAATAAACTTGCTCCTCTTTTTCACTTAAGTGAAGGTTTTCAAAAAGAGCCGTTAGCAGTTCGCGATTTTTTAAGTTGAAGTTTTCTGTTTGCAAAGACTTAAGCTCTTCAACATTCCACGTGTCTTTTTGTGCAAGAAGATGCGTGATTGTCTGAAAACGATCCTCTGATTGCCAGTCGCCTCGCATGGTTTCCGTTAGCCCTAAGGGGCGGGAGTTGGCGGTCACGATAAGGCCTTCTTCAGGATTTACTAAATGAGGTTTTTCTTGCCAAGTGAGCAGTCGCAGATACTCGTCCTCGCCCGTGCTGCCGTCAAGAATCATGTCTGAGTTTGGATTTTTCTTAATTGCCATGTCGCCAAACGTCCACCACGCGATATTCTCGCTGTCGGCGTACATCACATTTAAACCCGGAGCCGTGGCGTGCTGCATGGCTGATTCAAAACTTTGCATATCCTTGGCTTCAGCCATTGCTTTAAGCGCACGCATCGGATTGTTTTCTGGGCGGTGAAAGGCCCAGGCTAAGGCCAGATCTTTGTCGGCTAAAACTTCGTGCAAAAGGGGGCCGTGCGGTGTTTCAATCATGTTTAAGACGATATCGTCTTGTTTTTTAACTTTGATAGTCTCTTGCCACTCTTGATAAGGTACCGGCTTGTTTTTATACAGAACTGTTTTGTTTTCGCGATCTAATTTTTCGCGGTATAAATCCATGTCGTCATTTAACGACATCGTAAAGCCCCACGCGTGGTGATGATTGTGCCCTAAAACCGCAAACGGAATAAGGGGTAAGTAATGTCCATACAGTTCAAACTCTGGAGTTTTAATATGAGCTTCAAACCACACCGCCGGTGCACTAAAGGCAATGTGTGGGTCATTCGCTAAAATACTTTTTCCAGACTGAGATCTTTTGGGGCTGATAAGCCACGCATTGCTGCCTTCAAAAAAAGGAAAAGCGAAGTTGTCAAAGAGGGCGGCGACATCTTTAAAGGCCGAGTTTTCAACAATTTTTAGCGGGGCCTTAAGAGGGTAGTTGCGCAGAGCTTGAAATTGCTCTTCGGGGAGCTTTTTTGCAAGCTCTGTCATCAAAGGATCGGCACGCATCGCAATGGCAAAACCATAAGCCATGTGGCCTGTCATGATATACGCATCCAGCGGTGAAAACGGGCGAGCTTTGATCCCAAGAATTTGCATTTCATAAGGCAGTGGATGATGCTCTTGGTACTGATTGATTCCGTCAAAGTATGCGGCCATCTCATCCCAGGTTTTCTGATCAAAAGTCCCCTGGGATTCTTCTTTTGCAAGCATGCGCTCCACGGAACGTTTCAACATTAAACTGCGATAAAGCTTGTCCATACTCAAGGCGGCGTCACCAAAAATTTCGCTGAGCTCACCTTGAGTCAGGCGGCGTGAAACCTCGAGTTGAAAAAGTCTTTCACTGGCTTGTAGGAACCCCAAAGCACGGAGGGCATCCATTTTATTGCTGGCTTTGATATGTGGAATTCCAAAAGTGTCACGGGTCACGGTGACGGGTGCTGACAATCCTTGCAAGCTCAACGAGCCATCCAAGGGTGCCAAGGAACTGCGCAAAAAGAAATATCCGGCTATGGCAGCCAGCCCCACGACCACAAACAATCCAGCAAGAGTAAGCTTTAACTTTTTCATAGATAAAGACTCTCAAATACCGCCGCCCTCAAATCAACCAAAAAAAGGGTCTTAAAGAAAATGCTAGCAAGGTTCACAAGTTGACGCGGCATAGACGTAAAAAAGAAGCGGGAACCTTTTTTGGGATGTGGTAGAGTTGCAGGGATGGGATCTTCGTATAAAAAGAACTTTCAGTTGGTGTCCGATTTTAAGCCGTCAGGCGATCAGCCGCGCGCGATTGCGCAAATGTTGGAAAATTTTGAAG
>CAMLMF010000257.1 GCA_946480995.1 uncultured Bdellovibrio sp.
TATCGGCATTGAAAACTACAATGACGTTAAAGTGGGCGATATGATGGAAGCCTATGTGAAAAAAGAAGTCGCACGTGAGTTAGGCGAGGCGGGCCAAGGCCCGCGTGGTGCGGGAGCTCAGTAATGAAGAATATGGGTGATGGGCGCAGGGTTGCTCGCGTTGAACGTGAAATTCAAGTGACCATTGCTCAATTTTTGATTCGCGGCTTTAAATTGCCACTGCCAGGACTTGTGACAGTGGCAAGTGTGAAAATGCCCGCCGATTTGCGCGCGGCCAAAGTTTATATCAGCGTTTTAGGTTCGGAAGAGCAAAAAGAAGAAGTTGTTGAATTGCTGCAAGAGCGTGCTTTTGAAATTCAAAACTATATCGGCAAAGAACTTAAAATGCGCTATTGTCCTAAGCTGACTTTCCATACCGATCATGCCACGGAACAAGTTCTAAAAGTGGAACGTATTCTGCACGATCTGGATGTGGAACGAAAAGCCGCTGGAAAAGATTCTAAGGACGAAGATCAGTCGGATGACGAATAATACACAATTTAATGGCCTTCTTTTGGTGGATAAACCTTCGGGTATATCCAGTCATGATGTCGTGGCCAGATTACGCCGTATTTTAAGCACAAAAGCTGTAGGACATTCGGGCACGTTGGATCCGATGGCTTCAGGCTTGATGGCGTGTTTGATCAACGAAGGCACAAAACTAAGCCAGTATATTTTAGAAGGCGACAAAGGTTATCGCGTGCGCGCCCAGTTTGGTTTGCGCACCGACACTTTGGATGTCACTGGGGAAACCTTAGAAACAAAACCGGTGAATGTGACGCGCGAACAGGTGTTGGCCGCCGCTTTAGCTTTGCAAGGCGAGATGGAACTGGAAGTCCCGATCTATTCGGCGATTAAGGTTCAAGGCAAAAAGCTTTACGAGTATGCCCGCGAGGGTGATGAAGAAAAAGTCGCTATTCCGAAAAAGATCATGAAATTCTGGGACGTGGTGCCCTTGGAGTTTGGCCCTGATTGGGCTGAATTCGATATTAAGTGCACTAAGGGCAGTTATATTCGCACTTGGGTCGACCTTTTAGGTAAGAATTTGCAATGTTTTGCAGCCATGAGTTCTTTGCGCAGAACTTGGTCCTCGCCCTATGTAATCGAACAAGGGCAGACCTTGGAAGCGATCGAGGCCACGGTTAAAAGTGGGGCGCAAAGCGAGGCCTTTGTGTCTATGGAGTTTGCCCTGCCTCAGGTCAAAAGGATTCGCGTTAAAGGGCAGGATCGCGTGCTTTTGGGGAATGGGCAGATCAGTCATGATCTGCGCTCGCAGTTGATCACTGCGTTTAATCCCTCTATAGACCAATATATTCAGATTATAGACCAAGAAAATGACCATTTATTGGCCCTGATTGGCTTAGAGCCAGGCCGGGGATTTGCCCTCCGCCGGGTCTTTAAGTATTGACCGGTGCTAGGGAAAGGGTTAGAACCTTAAAACTTCTATAACTCTCTTCGGATCGACAGCCATGACGACTGCGGGGTTTTATAGCTTATTAACGAAAAGTGCCTTCACGGGTACAGACAGAACAGGAGACTTTAATGGCAGTCACTAAAGATAGCAAAACGCAAATCGTAAAAAAATTCAAAACAGCAGACCTTGATACTGGTTCACCAGAAGTTCAAGTGGCTCTTTTAACTGCTAAAATCAACGATTTGACAACTCACTTCGCAACTCACAAAAAAGACCATCATGGTCGCCGTGGTCTTGTGACTATGGTTAATAAACGTAGAAAACTTTTAGATTACCTTCATCGTAAAGATGTAAAACGTTACCAAGACCTTATCAAAGCTCTTGATATCCGTAAGTAATCGAAAACACGAAGGGGCTAACGCCCCTTCTGTCGTCAGGGGCTTCCGCCTTCGCTAAAGCTTCGGCGGACAAGTCGGTGGACATGTCCTGGCAAGAGCTTCGGTTGCATCTAGCGGCAGAAGCTGAAATAGTAATAAAAAAGAATAAATAAAATATCAGCAGCAGAGCACAAAGGCTTTGCGATCATTTCAAGGAGATCTAATGAAAACGACTGTCACTACCTCGGTGGGCGGAAAACAAATCACCATCGAAACAGGCCGTTTGGCAAAACAAGCTGATGGTGCGGCTTTAGTTACTTGTGGTAACAACATGGTTCTAGTTACTGCGGTTTCTTCGCGCAAAACATCTGAACTTGATTTCTTCCCTTTAACTGTTGAGTACATCGAAAAATTCTACGCTACTGGTAAAATCCCAGGCGGTTACTTTAAACGTGAAGGTAAGCCAACAAACGATGCGATCTTGACGGCGCGTTTGATCGACAGACCTATTCGTCCTTCATTCCCTGAAGGCTATCGTCATGAAACACAAGTTGTCGGCACAGTTCTTTCAGCTGATGGCGCTTTCCCTTTAGAAATTCTTGCCAGCCTTGGTGCTTCGGCAGCTTTGCACGTGTCTGACATTCCTTTCAATGGTCCAACAGCGGCGGTCCAAGTGGGTCGTGTTGATGGTCAATTCGTAGCGAATCCGACGCCACAACAAATGGAAAAATCAGACATGGACATCATCGTTGCGGGAACTCGCAATGGTTTGTTGATGGTTGAAGGCGAAACTAAATTTATCTCTGAAGCAGATTGTTTGGCGGCTTTGAAATTCGGTCATCAATCCATGATGCCTCTTTTGAATGCGCAAGATGAATTGCGTGAAAAAACGGGTTCGAAAGCAAAACGTCCTTTCGTAGCGCCAGTTATTGACGCTGATTTTAAAGGCAAAGCAGAGTCTTTGTTGAAGCCTAAAATTGCAGCGGCATTGTCGATCAAAATTAAACAAGATCGTTATGCGGCTGTTGCGGCAGCTCACGCTGAAGCTGAAGCAGCTCTTTTGGCAGGTATCACTGATAAAGATCTTGCGAAACAACGCAAGAAAGAATTGGGCGCCATCGTTGAAGAACTTAAATATCACGAAGCTCGTTCAATGATCCTTGATAAAAAAGTTCGTATCGATGGTCGTGATGTACGCACAGTACGTCCTATCGCGAACGAAGTGGGTCTTTTGCCACGTGCGCATGGTTCGGGCTTATTCACTCGTGGTGAAACACAGTGTTTGGGTACAGTCACTTTGGGTACTGGTGATGATGAACAAATGATCGATGCTCTTTTGGGCACACAAAAACGTAAGTTCATGATGCACTACAATTTCCCGCCATACTCTGTCGGTGAAGTCGGTCGTTTCGGTGGTCAAGGTCGTCGTGAAATCGGTCACGGAAACTTGGCAGAGCGCGCTTTGAAAGCGGTTCTTCCGGATCACGAAAAATTCCCATACACGATCCGCGTTGTTTCTGAAGTTCTTGAATCAAACGGTTCTTCTTCAATGGGTACTGTTTGTGCGGGAATCTTGGCGATGTTGGATGCGGGTGTTCCTTTGAAAGGCAACGTTGCGGGTATCGCAATGGGCTTGATCAAAGAAGGCGACCGCGTAGCTGTATTAAGTGACATCTTGGGTGATGAAGATCACTTGGGTGACATGGACTTTAAAGTTGCAGGTACTCCACAAGGTATCACAGCTTTACAAATGGATATCAAAATTGACTCAGTTTCTTTCGAAGTGATGGATCAAGCCTTGGCGCAAGCTAAAGAAGGCCGTGCACACATCTTGAACGAAATGGAAAAAGTAATGAAAGTGGCGCGTGGTCAAATCTCTGAATTTGCTCCGCGTATCGAAACGATCAAAATTAAACCAGAAAAAATCCGTGAGGTTATCGGTTCTGGTGGTAAAGTGATCCGTGGTATTACTGAAGCTACTGGCGTTAAGATCGAGATCGAAGATGATGGAACAATCCACATCGCATCGGCAGATCCTGAAGCTACTAAAAAAGCGATTGCTATCATCAACGATATCATCGCTGAAGCTGAAGTTGGCAAAACATATAAAGGCCGTGTTGTTAAGATCGCTGAATTCGGAGCTTTCGTTGAAATCCTTCCGAACACTCAAGGTCTATTGCACATCTCTGAGATCGCTAACGAGCGCGTTCGCGCCGTCACAGACGTTCTTAAAGAAGGCGAAACGATCGACGTAAAAGTTCTTGAAGTAGACCGCGCAGGTCGCATCAAGCTTTCTCGTAAGGCGTTGCTTCAATAGTGAATACAAAGTTCAAAAAATCTGAACTTTCTAACGGGATCCGCGTGGTGAGTGAACTTCATCCAGGGTCCCGTGCCGTTTCAATCAGCATCTGGGTATTGACGGGGACTCGTGACGAGTCGCCGGACGTCGCTGGAATCTCGCATCTTCTGGAACATTTAGTTTTTAAGGGAACGAAAACTCGTTCCGCTTATCAAATTGCCAAATCCCTTGAGGCTTTGGGCGGCGACCTGAATGCGTATACCACGCGTGAATACACTTGTTACCATGCTTTGGTTTTAAAAGATCATTGGGAAAAAGCTCTGGATGTTTTGTGCGATCTTATTTCCAACATGCATCTGAACAAAAAAGAATTCGGTTTGGAAAAAGGCGTGATCTTGCAAGAGATCGCGATGTCCGAAGACAGCCATGAAGAGTTTGTCTATGACGTGTTCTATGAGCAAGTTTATGGCAAAC
>CAMLMF010000258.1 GCA_946480995.1 uncultured Bdellovibrio sp.
ACCTACGACCTTCGGGTTATGAGCCCGACGAGCTACCAGACTGCTCCACCCCGCGACAAAAGTTGCAAGAAACATAGATATAGTAGCTGGGAGGTCTTTGGTCAATAGCTCATTCCTTTAAACTAACAAATAACAGTCTGTATCATTTGCCGCTTATTTCAGCTTAAATCGTAATTTGAAAAATACTAGCGTCTTTTAGCAGGAAACTAAGAAGCACCCACCGTCTAAGCGCCTCAGATGTCGGATTAAACTTTAAGGATTACTTCAGAAGAGCTCGCACTTCATCTTGAGAAATTTCTCGCGCCTCAAACAACAGACCCAGCTTCTGCCGCACTTCGCTTTGAGACATCGAAGCGGTCCCGAACACATCTCGAGCCAAATGTCCCTCAATACGTAATTGAGTCATATCCACGCCCATCTTAAAAAGCGTGCGCAGGGCAATTAAGAATTGAAAGGCGTCTGGCTTGTAGTGACCACTCATATCACTTAAAGAACGAATTTTTCCGTTCGCAAAAGTCGCTGTGCCTGCGAAAATCACGTCTTGTCCCGAAGATAAAGAAGAGTGATGAAAGCGGCCTCGCTCTTCAAATGGCAGGACCAGAATTTCGCGATTACTATTAATCACAATCAGGCTGGAATCGAAATGCAAAGAGTCCGCATCAAATTCTGACTCGACCTTCTTACCAGTAAAATCAACTAAGACGTCTCCCTTAGGTTCAAGCTTGTACTGAAGTAATTCGTTGCGAGTGAAGTATTTCACCTTCCACACGGCACGGGTGACAGGGTCGGCGTAAGCTCCAGAGTTTTCACCAACGTAGGCCTTATCCATTTGCACGCGACGCTCTAGCCAGGACTCCGTGACGCTATCATTTAAAACACTCGAGCATAGTGGTGCCGGAAAAACATGGGTTTGCGCGAAGGATGGCGATCCCGCGAAAGCGCTTAAGATAAGCACTAAGATAAAATAAGGAAGGTTTCTGTGTACGTTCATCATATAGAAACTCAAATAGTTTTAGGGTCTAAGGTGCGGATTTCATTCCAACTCCATCGGGACCCTTATTGCATTACAGCCCCCCTGTGTGTCTAAAGACTTTACACCGGGACACATTAAGCTTCGTTCGGCCCTTTTTTTCGCAGTCTTAACACAATCCTAACTCCCCTTCTGACCCCCTTGGTGCTACACCACCGACACAAATTTAAATCACTGCGAGGTTCTGCATGAAATCATTTTTTATCGCTCTTGTCTTATTCACTAGCGCACACGCTTTCGCCGGTCCGGAAGAACACATCGAAATGCAAGTGTGCTATCACTTAAACAATGAACAGGCGTCAGTGGCGACCGATTCAGTTCCAAAAGTAGTTTGCATTGAAACTTTAACTATTGGCGAAAACGGCACTTCGGTTGCGGCGTACAGCTATTTTATGAACTCTCTTTATACAAATATTCAATTGGACTATTACGCTCGCCACAATGAAAATGGCTTTTCTTTCCGCACTTCAAGCCAGCTTAAAAATTCACTAGAAACAAACTGCGGCCCGGGCGAAGCGATCACTCTGCATGTAAATGGTCGTGCTGATAACGACAATTTTGTTGAAATCAATCACCTCGATATCTCTGTCGAAAGACTTGCAACAGCGAACTCTTGCCAGTCGGCTGCACAAAAAACAGTCTTCACGTATTCTAAATAGCGTAACGCATGGCGCATTCGGAAATCCAGCATTCCCGAGGCGCCATATTTTCGATAAATTAGTGGCCGTAGAGGTCACCATGCAAACAGGCGCAAAACCCGAAAATAAGTTCGCTCCCCCTTCTGACGTGAAGTCAGTTCTTGCCCAATCTAAGAAACCAAAAAAAGTCGTGGTCACGGCAGGTATGCCTTACGCCAATGGCCCCTTACATCTAGGGCATTTAGCCGGCGCCCACGTGCCTGCGGATATTTATGCGCGCTGGATGCGCATGTTGATTGGTGCGGAGAATGTTTTATTCGTGAATGGCAATGATGACCATGGCTCGACCAGCGAAGTGGCCGCCCTGCAAGCCGGCAAGTCCACGCGCGAGTTTATCGATACCATCCACGAAAAACAAAAAGAGACTTTAAAAAAATACTCTATACAAACTGATGTATTTACCGGCACATCTCGTCCGGAAACTTATCCGTTGCATGAGGCGTATTCGCAAGACTTCCTGCGCACCTTGTACAAAAACGGTTTGCTTGAAAAACGTGTCACCAAACAATGGTTCGATGCTAAAATGAATCGCTTCTTACAAGATCGCTTTGTGCGTGGGACTTGTCCTAACTGCGGCAACACCGAAGCGTATTCAGATGAATGCGACGCTTGTGCCACGCAATTTGATCCAAGTCTTTTAAAAGATCCGCGCAGCCAACTGAGTGATGCGAAACCTGAGTTAAAAGACACGGCCCACTGGTGGCTTAATATGTGGAAGGTCGCTGATCCCTTAAAGACTTGGCTTGAATCAAAACAAAAAGCGTGGCGTACCGCTGTTGTGCAAGAAGTGACGAACACCGTTTTGATTGGCTGTCGTTTTGAAAATGTTCATGAAGAAACTTACAAGGGCATTAAAGACACTCTGCCAAAACATAAATCACGTTATGTACCAGGCAAAAAAGTGGAATGCCTTTTTGATTCAAAAGCGGACTTAGCAAAAGGACAAAGTGTTCTTGAAGCCGCTGGCATCCCGTCTGTGATCACCGACAAATGGGGCTATCGTCCGATCACTCGTGACGTGTCTTGGGGAATCCCGGTGCCTGCAGAGATTGATCCGGATATGAAGGGCAAAACTCTTTATGTCTGGCCGGATTCTTTGATTGCACCGATTGTCTTTACCCAAGTGGCCTTAACACAGTCAGGACGCAAGGCTGAGCAATACAAAGAATTCTGGTGTGACCCGGAA
The DNA here is from genome assembly GCA_946480995.1 of uncultured Bdellovibrio sp. Next base: position 2,915 of record CAMLMF010000258.1, read on the forward strand.
GCCACCGTAGTGCAGTTCCTTGGACAGGACAACGTGTTCTTCTATACGATCATGCAAGGTGCAATGTGGTTGGGGCACAAAAACAACCCACAAGAGTTGCCACAAAAAGGCGATCTGCAAATGACGGAAATTTTAAGCTGCTTTCACTTGCTGATTAATGGCGAAAAAATGAGTAAGTCGACAGGGAACTTTTATACCGGCGACCAATTACTTGAAATGGGCTATGCAGCCGATCAGGTTCGTTATTTCTTAGCCCATTTAAGCTTGCCAGTAAAAGCTTCGAACTTTGACCTTACACACCTTGCGGAAAGAAATAAATTCCTCGCAGGCCCAATGAATGCCGCCTTAGAAAAACCAATTTCAGCATGTCATTCAAAATTTAGCGGCCGCGTGCCCGAAGGCAAACTGATTGGCAAAGCAGAAGCGGAAACAGTGAAGCTTGTGCAACTGTATCTGCGCTCGATGCAAAAGGGTGATTACTCGACATTGCTAGGCCAGATTGAAAACTATGCGCGACAAATCAATTCGCTTTTCACACAATTCAAACCTCACGATGACCGTGCGGTGGAATCAGAACGCAAAGATGCCTTATTCACGTGCTTCTATGTTCTGAAAAATTTAATGATCATGCTTAATCCTTTCGTGCCAGAAACAATGAACGAATTGCGCAAGACTTTGAACTTACCAGAATCTGTCATGCGCGCTGAAGAGCTGGGCACAGGGATCCCTGCAGGTCACGTGATCAACCCTAAGGGAGTCTACTTCCCCGCAGTGGCTGAAGACGCCAGCGAAACGACTTCGGGCTCATAACCCGAAGTTCGCATTGAGGTTTTTATTACGCAGTCCGATTTTAATACTTTGGCCCTGGAATTCTTAGATCTGCTTTTCATCGACCTAACAGAAAAGCAGATCTCGATTCCTGTGCACTGGGATATCGATCACCTGTGTTATCGCTCGGATAGTCTTAGTCAGTATGACGCGCTTAAAAAATCCTTTGCCACTTTTGCGCATCTTTTGATTGAAAGCGACGTCAACGGTCGTCCGATTGCGACGTACAAACTAAACCAAGCCATTCACTTTAAAGAATGGATGATTGATGTTGTCGAGCTGCCAGCTCCGAAAGCATCAAAACCCACCAGCGCAGGCTTTGAACATATTGAAGTCGTCTGCGACGTGCCCTTTGCATACTTTGAAAAGCATTTTAGCCGTTTGAACTTGCACACCGAGGGACAAAAAAAAGATTTCAACCAAGAGCTTGAAATCCACCTTGGACAAAGAAATCTTAAGTTTCACCACCTCTCTTTGGAGTCCGTCATCAATACTGAAAAGTCGAAGGCTTTTTCAGCTTTGCACAGCTCCGCCATATTAAAAGACTTTAAAAAATATCGCCCCCTCGTTGCCGGAACTATTCCTTTGGGCGTAGAAGTGGCGGATTCTGATTTGGATATCTTAATGACTTCTGAAAACTTGCACGAGTTGCGGGACCAGTTAACACTGTCTTACTCTGGCGAAGAAAACTTTTCGAACTCAATAAAAGCTTTCTCTGGGGCAGACACTTTACTTTGCAACTTTACTCACCAAGGAACAGACTTTGAAATCTTCGCACAAAGTTGCGAAAGTGTTCAGCAAACAGCCTATGCCCACTTTCAAATAGAAGAGCGACTGCTAAAGATAAAAGGCCCAAAT
>CAMLMF010000259.1 GCA_946480995.1 uncultured Bdellovibrio sp.
ATCCGTACAAGGCATCGACTTTTGATAAAATCGTTTGTGTTTGCACATTCAGCAAAGCCACAGCCGAGCGACTGATTAGTAACACTTGGTCGGGATTGGCAGGGATCGGAGCCACCCAGCTAATTTCTTTGAGTGTTGTAGTGAAGTTCGTGAAAATCCATTTTCTTTGCTGCAAAGTTTGTTCAATGTCGACGACGGCGATGGAATCATCACTCAGTGATAGAATAAGCTTGCCGTTATCTGCAATGTCCCCGGCAGTAATGTTTGCAGCATTGACAAGATAAGAACCCAGTAAAACCTTTTGGTTCGATGCCACGGACCCGTCGGCGGAAATTTTTAAAAGAGCCACGTTATTAAGATCATCATATATAAGTAAAATTCCTAAGTCGGGACGGAACGCTGCGGATACGGGTGTGCCCTGCAAAGTCACAGGATCCTTGGTCACGGTCCCTATTGGACTGATGATTGAAAAACCTTTTTTGGAAAGGTCGACAATATACCGACCATCAATATCACTTAAAACATAGTGAGGCACCTGGGTGTTTTCAACGGCGTAAGAACCTAGGTGTTCCATCTTAGTAATATCAAACTGATGAATCCGTTTCACCGTCTTGTCATAGACCGCCACTTTTTTGACATCCTCTGTGCCGTTGACGGACACCGATGAAGTATTTTCGAGTTTTTTACCAATGATGAATTGTTCACTATCAACACTGACACTGCAGGCGGAAAGAACAATATTGCACAGTAGCAGAGCTATGATCCAAATAGTTTTAGAAAGCATATGAAACTCCAAGGTCCATTAAGAAGTTTTGTGATTTATAATCCAGAGGAATTTTTTCGTAATTAATTTTGTGTGCGGAAAAGCTGGCTCCGGCAAAACCCCAGAAGTTGTTACTAAAGGGTATATAGTAAGACACGCCAAAGCTAGGTGACGAAGACGTGGCGTCATCTTTGATATCAATAAAGTTATCTTTCACCGTGATTTTACCTAGCAGGGTTTCGTACTTTCCCGTGAATACGAAATGACTTTGTCCCCAAAAGGTCAATGGTTCTGCAAATGGAAACCAGCGGTAACTTAAACCAAAGCCAAATATGTAACGTTGTTCTGTTGCTTCAATACTAGTTAAGATGCCGTGATCTTTCTTTAAGCTGGCAAAGCTAAAAACTGTCGCCCACTCGTTGTAAAAGTGATGACGGAAATTCGCGGCTCCGCCACTTAAGGTCCCGGCGGCGTACACGCTGGAATCTTGGGGTGAGGTACTCATGGTATTCACGTAAAGATCGATCCAGTTTCTCTTATGCCCTTGGGAACGCTGCAAGGGCTTGCCGTACTCTTGAAAGGAGCCATAGTCATAGGATTCAATCACCAAGGCTGATGCTATGGAATTTAATAGTTGGCGGCCACCTTGAGAGCCGGGGAAGTTCGGGTATTCAAGGTCATCGGATAAAGGCACACCATTGAGATCTGTTAAATGAAAGAGTTCGTGGGTCAATAAGAACACGCGTTCCGTTGAGTTCATTTCCACGAAGTTCTTGCGGTTCAGGGTGATGGTTTTGTTTTTGTAATCAGTCACCGCATCCACGGCCCGCAGACCGGATTTTTCTTTGACATTGATATCGTCTGAAGTCCAAGTGAAATGGATCGCTCCTTTATCGCTTAACAGTTTTGTAAGCTCTTTTGACTTGTGGCGAATGAGGCGTGCGCAGTATTGAACCTGTGGTTCACTTAAGCGCCTTAAGTTATTACACACAGAATGTTCTTTGTATTTTTCGTAACAAGTGCACAGACGCAGTTCCGGATCATCAGAGTTTTTAATCAGCAAATTCAAAGTTTGTTGAATCTGATCTAGGGCTACCTGTAATTCAATATCACCCGCATTGCCACCATTGCCGACAAACGTCGAAGCGTGGACTGTGCTGACTAGGAAGATGTTAAGCAGAAGAATCTTAAGAAGTTTCAATCGAGTTTTCCTCCCGTAGGACTTAAATTAACGATCAATTGGTAAAGACGATCACCCTCAGAGTTCTGCACGGCAAACTCTTGAGTCTTTTCAGCGAATTCTTGAATCAGTTGTAAAAGCTCTTGATAGGATTTTTCATTCAGCGGAATAGTCATGGTGTTGGCCATCCGTTCCGTGGTCGGAAACAGCTCCAAAGAGTTCTTGGCGATTTGCAACGCGGCCTTATGAAACTGACGAATCTTTTTACTTGGGACGGGGGATTGTGCCAGTGCCAACGGCGTTTCAATTACAATGCGTCCGTCCATTGTTTTGCGCAAATGACCTTCGGACATTAAAAACTGAATGGATCTGTCGATACGTTTTTTCGAAGCGTAAGACGCCAAATGTTTGTAAATCAATGAAGGATCATTCTGAATTTTTGTGATCTGAAAACAATCTTTCACATAAACATGCAGCCAATCGGAAAGAATGTGCGTGCCGACCTCTTTGCGATTCTGCTTTGCTGTTTGCAGATCCGCCACCGCCAAAGAAAAGTCACGGTCCTGAGCAATCCAAGTCTTAAAATAGGCACGCTCTTGCGCATTCAGATTTAAAAGCTTTGCGAACTCATCGATGCGATCAACGGTGATTTTACGATCGCCTTTAAGAATCAGGCTGACCAATGCCGGCGAAACTCGTCGCAGATTCTTCGTCGCCGCTAAAACCGAAAAGGATCTTTCGCTGCGCTTACGGAAGTTCAACATGTCGCGCACGAACTCCACCGGATCTATATAATCCGTGATCGAAGGTCTTGCATGGGAGTGACTCATGTTTTTATCCATGAGCAGAAGGTAGCGGCGATACCTTTTGATTTCAATAGGTTAGGACTTTTTTACATTTACTTTGTAAAAATTGAGCCCTAATCCTTCCTATTAGTTTTCGGGGTGACCAGCATCAATCCAGCGGCGGACGAATTCAAGTTCGTCGTCGGTTAAGCGGGGGCCATCTTCAGCCGGTGGCATGCGCTCGTCATCTGGGGCTTCAAGCATCTTTACGAAGTTGCTGTCGTGGCGGTTTGTGCCTAGCAGTTTGCCGTGGCTGATGATGTTTGAATAAGGATAGAACAAGTACATCGCAGCCATGATGTCCGGACCATCGGCGTTGTGGCAATGCGTGCATTTTTTCTGCAAGATCTGGGTGTTCAAGGTGTCGTAGTTTAAAGGCATGTCTAAGATCGTTTGCGGCTTTTTCGGTGGTGTCGGGCGCACAGGCTTGGGGGCGACGACAGGGACATAAGCTTCGCATGTCGGCAGGCTTGCGACCTTGATTGTCGACTCGTCTGGGGTGTTTTCAGAAATCCACGCACGCAAAATATCTTTTTCACAATCCGTCAGCGGCGAATACCCCGCACGGCTTGGTGGCATTTGATTCGCATTCACCGAGCTTTGGATTTTTTTAATGTTGAGCTTAATGGCATCTAAAGAATTTAAAATCGGTTGAGTTGAAGAGTGGCAACGCACGCAAGAAGCCAAAACGAAATTTTGGATCAGCTTCGCATTAACAGTTTGGTCGGCTGAAATTTTATTGGCCGTGTCGCTGTTTTGACCGCCAACGCCTTGTCCTTGCGGATCTTGCTTCAGCACATGGTATTCACAGCCGACTGCGAACCCTAAAAGGCTTGCCGCCAAAAAGACTTTACAGATAGTAGTGGAATAAGAACCAAGCATAATCACCTTCTACTGACGTTGCGGCCGGAGCCTGTTCCCGAGTCCAAGTTGCCTCTAAGGCAAAGTGGGGTCTTGGAAAGAATTGCACACCCATGCCGTAATGGAGCACTCTGCTTCCAGGGTCTTCCAGTTTATTCAATTGCCCATCTGCCAATAGGAAGCCTATGACCCCTTTGTGTACCTCATAACCCAATTTATGATAGGTCGAAAGCGTATGGTTGATGGCGCCCGAATCTTTTATGCGAGTTTCTTGCCAATCAATTTCACTTAAGAGGAAGAAATCTTTAGTGAAGCCGATCAACCCATGGAGGCCCATCAGTTGACGTTGTTGTGAAGGGGTTTCGCCTTTCCAAAGACTGATGCCGGGTTTAATGATGTCCGTGACTGCGCGCTCAAGTTTGAACGCCACAGCTTTTTCAATTTCAGAAGAACCTGTGCGATCAATCGACTCTGAATAAGTTCCCGTCACCGTCCACGCTTCGTCAGCATACTGTGCTTCAAAAGCATTGCGTTCCTTGTTCGCACCAAAGCCTAAATTCCCACGAGTGGGGGAGGTGTGGGCTGGAATATTTAAACCAAATTGTGGAGTAAATCGTCCCGCGCGCAATGATACATAATCGTTCAAGTTGTTCATCACGTAATAGCGCGACACATAGCTTTTCCAAACGGAGTTCGCTTCAAAAACTCCGAAGGCGAAATCGACAGTCCAAGTTTTAAACTTCGCCGCAGTTTCGATCAGGCCTTGCATATCGATCCATTGGCCGTCTTTGCGCTGATCGTTTTCATAGTGGTATTGCAAGCCGCGATAGCCGCCGCCAATGGCTAACCACTCGTCGACTTTTTCCATGGGTAAAGCGCCATGCATGAACTGCGCTTCTTTTTCAGTGCCCCAAGTGCTTAGCAACT
>CAMLMF010000260.1 GCA_946480995.1 uncultured Bdellovibrio sp.
GAACCAGTGACCTCTTCCATGTCAAGGAAGCGCGCTACCAACTACGCTATATCCGCCCTTAGAGATTGAAATCTAGCATCGTTGGGGTGGGGCGCCCATCGTGAATGCGGAGGGTCAGGGCTGCCTAAAAGCTAAAAAAAGGGAGTATGCTTTAGCAGAATTCACCCAGGGAGTCCCAATGATTGATTTTTACACAGCAGCCACCCCGAACGGACGCAAAGTCGCCTTGATGTTGACCGAATTGGGAGTTGAGTACAAAGAGCACCTGATTGATCTAAAAGCCAATCAACAAAAAGAGCCAGGCTTTCTTGCGATGAATCCGAATGGCAAAATTCCTGTGATCGTGGATCATGAGGGGGCGACAAAAACAGCGATTTCTGAAAGTGCGGCTATTTTATATTATCTGGCTGAAAAGCATGGCCAATTTATCGGCAAAACGTTGCAGGAAAAAACCGTCACGATGCAATGGGTGATGTTCCAAATGTCAGCGATCGGTCCGATCTTTGGAAATTACTATTACGGCAAAAACTCTTTACAACCACACAACCCTGGATACATCGAGCGCTTTGAAAAAGAAGCGAACAGATTGTTAGGTGTTATGGAAATGCACTTACAAAAAAACGATTATCTGGCGGGAGCTCATTACACTATCGCGGATATGTGCACGTACCCATGGTTGATAGGATTTGTGAAAAGCAATCCAGAATGGTTTGCAGATAAGCCTGCAGTTCATCGCTGGTTCGCACGCATTGGTGAGCGCCCAGCTGTTAAAAAAATCTGTTCGTAAAAAATTAAACTTTTAAGTTTTTAAAGTCCCAAAGCTCCTGATCCATCAGGTGGCTGGGCTTTACATTGGCCATGGCATTTTGAATTGTCGGGTAAATCGCCGGGATTTCGCTTTCAAGGTCGCGAACCATTTTCTTGATGCGCTGACGTTTCAAACCATCTTGTGAGCCACATAGATTGCACGGAATCACAGGGAAAGCCCAGGCGGCGGCAAGTTCTTCGATTTCTCTTTCGGATGCGTAACATAAGGGTCTTAGTAAAATATTGCGTTCGTCGTCAGACTTCAATTTCGGCGGCATACTTGAAGTCATACCGGCATAAAAAAGATTCAGTAAAGCGGTGTGCACCACATCGTCGCGGTGATGACCTAAAGCAAGTTTTGTAAAGCCATTGATGTGCGCAAAGTCGTAAAGAATCGCGCGACGAAGGCGGGAACACAAAGAGCAGTAAGTGCCGCCTTGAACTTTTTCTTTAACGATGGAATAAGTGTCACGCTCGATGATATGCAGTCGCACGCCCAAGCTTTCCACCCAAGTTTTGAACTTTTCAACGACAAAGCCGGGTTGCTTTTGATCTAAGATGGCCGCTTCAATTTTAAATTTTCTTTCCGACCGTCTTTGAATTTCTGTAAGCAATGCCAACAAGACACTTGAATCCTTGCCGCCGGAAACGCAGACCATGATTTTGTCGCCCTCTTCAATCATATTGAAGTCGTTTAACGCCTGCACGATCTGCTTGCGGATTTTAATAGCTAAGGGATGTTCAAAATCGACGGTTTGCATAGGGGCTATGTCTTATCTGCCAGTTCCACAACTTGTCGAGCTAATTTTACGCCACCGGCTCTTAAAGCGTCCACGCCGCGAGTATAAACCTTATCGCCAATGTTAAACTGTGCGCCGTAGTTGTCGATGAAGTACACGATCTTGATCTCAATCCAATTTTCATTCGCATCACTGACATAGGCCCAAGGTGCTGGGATGCCGCGGATTTCGCCGATACCAGACACGGTTCTTTCCAGAATCTGTTTGGCAAAGTCCACGTTTTCGCCATAAGCCAAACGGAAAATTTGACGACGCACGATCGGGTTTTCTGGTGGGGAAAAATTAGAAATCGTCGCATTCGCCATAAAGCGATTTGGCAAGGTGATCAATTCATCAGAAAAACCCACCAGAGTGGTAGAACGCCAGGTGATTTCTTTAACTTGGCCGATAGCTTTTTGCGTGCCACTAGAGATTTCTAACCAGTCGCCAATTTCAAAGTTGCGATCCACCTGCAAAGAGATTCCCGCAAAAAGATTCCCTAAAGTGTCTTGCAACGCCAGACCCAGAATCACCGAAGCCGCGGCCGAAGTGGCAAGCAAAGGTCCCACTTGCAAACCAAAAACGTGGGTGATGCCCCAGAAAAGTAAAACAATAGATAAGATTAACGAAAAAATATTCACCAGAAGCAATGGCACGCCATGCTTCATTGAACCTAAGAATAAGTACTGCAGAACGATCAAGCGCGCCGTTTTAACAAAAACCACGTTGCCCCAAATAAACGTCACAAAGGCGATATAGGGGGTGATCTTAACTAAATTCCCTAATTGAGGTTCTGAGGTCTGTAGGAAAATGAAAATTAAAAATAATAAACTTAAAATCACATAGTGACGAAGCAATACGCGGAAATGATTGCGAATGCTGCGATGGCGTTCGTCGCTGGCCTCTTTCAAGAAGAACTTATAAAAAACCCAGGTGATCGCAATCAAACAGCCCAAAAGTATAAAAGGCTCAAGTTCTAATAGTCCGTAAAGTGCCTGAATTTTGATAAACTTTTCTGCCATATTCTGTAGGTCCTCTTTGTTCTAATTATAGTGACTATTTTTTGGTCGAGTCGAGTCTAAAATTTGTGAGGAGTGTAATCTGACGCCGACACTCTGCCGATAAAGTAAGCATGAAAAAACATGTATGTTTACTTCTATTAGGGACGATGATGACAGCCTGCGCTCCTCAGGGCTATGAAGCCGCTTCAGGGATCGCGTCACAAACGGTGCAAGACATCGCTTGTCAGGACAAGGCGCTAGAAACCAAATTGTGGGATGGTCTAAAAACCTATCTTTTAGAGCAAAAGACCCTGCCCGAAGCGGACACTTTCAAAACCGCTTTGCACGAGCAACTGAAAAGTCTTGCGACAAAAAATCCGCAAATGACTTCTCAGCAACAAGCAGACTTGCAAACAGCGTTAGACCAATTGGTTGAGACCATCTTGGAAGACGCCCCTGCGGGAGAAAGAGTCAAGACGCCGGAGCAGTTGTTGTTATTGCTTTCAGCTATCGACGTGGGGGATCGCTCGACGCCATTCCGTGCGTACATGCAAGACAAAGTGCAAGGCCGTTTCGCGCAAGTTCAAAAGGCGGCTTCAGTGGTGGAGCTGAGTTGTGACAACACGGGCTCTGGAACCGATGGAAATTCGAGTGCAGGACTTGTCGATACGGGGAGTGGATCTGGTTCGCAAACGGATACTGGTTCTGGATCTGGATCGCAAGCGGGCTCTGATTCGCGCGATTATAATTACCATTTACAACAAGCTCAGCGAGAGGGCATTCCCTTAGCAACTTTTGGGGGGCGTTGGGCTTTTGCGACAGCTTATCAACGTTGCCAAAGTGTGCAGCTGCCTTCGATGAATAGCCAATCTACGGAAATTTCTGGCATCAGTATTGTGGGTAAGCACAGCGACGGAGTGGGCAGTAAACGCATGATCGCAAGTCTTTCCCAGGTGCAAAATACGCACACGTACATTCGCGATATGAATACCTATGGCGAAGGTTGCTTTAACGTTCGCCAAAATCCGTTGATCTATGATTATGGCGGTAAGCCTTACGCAACGACAGCAGCGGATTCACCGATTGATTTATTTAAAAACAACGGCGATGGCACCAGTGTGTTGGGGATTGATTGTTCGGGTTTTGTATTTACGGCTTTAGCCACTGCAGGACTACGTTTAAAGGAAGGTCGCGCCTTGAAGGCCTCTGATTCTTGGGCATGGGGTTCAAGTACTTACGTTGAACCGCAAAATAATGGCCTCACTTGTTTAAATAAAATCACGGTGACTCCGACATCATCTTTGCAATCGGGCGATATCGTCGCAGTTTACGGTCACGTATTGTTGATTGATAAAGTCGGGGCAGATCCGTTCGGTATAGCTTCGGCTAAAAACGAAGGTGATTGTGCTAAGATCACTTCCAATCAATTTAATTTCGTCGTGTCGCAAAGTTCTCCGAATAAGGGGGGCATTGGGATAAACTACTTTGAAGCGCGGGATTACCTCCCAACCAGCGCAAAGATGAAAGACGGTCTTGAAAAATACGCCAAAGCCGCGTGTGTTGCGAAAGTCACTGGCAAGTCGTCAACACCAAACATCGGAACACTTTCCGTGGTTCGCCATAAGGGCACAGAGGCCTGCAAAGCGCCTCGTGTGAAAATGGCTCGAGAAAGCTGCATTCAATCTTGTTCAAGTCTATTGAGATAGGTTGCAAATTAAAAAAAATGATCACAAGGGGGCGCTTTAGCGGCCCCTTTTTTCTGTTTAACTTTCAGACAAAGTGACGAGGTCGGGAAGTGAAAACTGGCTTTATTTTTAGTTCGCGTGTTTATGGGGTCCTAGAAAAAATGATGATCCTAGGAGTCGATAAAATAGAGGCCCTATGATATAACCACTCCCTATGAAATCACTATCTCTAGTATCTTTCCTGATTGTTAGTTTGGGCTCTTTGACGATGGCATCGGCGTCTTC
>CAMLMF010000261.1 GCA_946480995.1 uncultured Bdellovibrio sp.
AGTCTTCCTAAAAGAGGCGACGTATCACCTAAATATCAAAACATAATTAAGAACAAAGAGTTGAAGCTTGATGTTTTACCATCTTCATTTTTTCTTTGTTACGACAGATCTTGCAATCTTGCGTGTCCAAGTTGTCGCACAGAGCTGGTGCATTTTAAAAGCGGTCCAGGCTTTGAAAAGCCTATGCAATTGAATGAAAAGCTCATGCAAGATATCTTTTCGAAACCCACAGATCGAAAGATTAATTTGAAGATTACGGGATCTGGTGATCCATTTGCCTCTGCAGCGTATAGCTCTCTGTTGGAAAAACTTAACGGGCAAGAGTTCCCGGGACTCGAGATCGAGCTTTATACTAATGGTTTGCTGTTTACTCCAGCAAACTGGCAAAAATTAAAACATATTTGGAACCATGTGAAAGTGGTGTCTGTGTCTATTGATGCTGCCAGCGCTGAAGTCTATAAGAAGACTCGAGGGGGCAGCTGGAAGCAATTGATGGCGAACATGGAATTCATTGCACAATTGCGTCGTCAGAACGTGATCCGTCACTTTGCCACTAACTATGTTGTCCAAACAAACAACTTCTTAGACACGGCTGAGTTCGTTAAATTGTGTCTGCAGTTTGGTGTGGATTTGGTTAACTTCTCGTTTGTTTCTGACTGGTCTACGTGGGACAAGCAGGAGTTTAAAGCGCACTGCATTTGGCAAAAGGATCATCCGTTTTTTCATGACTTTCTAAATGTTTTAAGGGATCCGATTTTCGAATCTAGCATTGTGGCGCTGGGACCTTTGGCACCTTATCGTAAGCTTGCTTTGAGCGGGGCCTTCGTGAAGAAAAAAATCAGTGTCGTTTTTTCGCGTCGATCCATAGAAAAGGAAGACTTTTCGGATACACTTGAGTTGCAGTGGATACTGGGGTCATCGCCTGTTGCGCAAAAGTATTTTGAAGCTTTAAAAAAAGCAGTTTCTAAAGATTATATGTATCGTCGTGACAGTTTTTATAACTTCGATGGAGAATACTATACTCAAGAACGCATCATCCAAATACTTAATCAAAGTATCGATGTGATTAACAAAAAATATCCGGGATTGATTCCTGTCAAAGCAGAAGTTGGGATGAATCAAGAGCAAATGAACCATCTGCACACTTACTTTGAAAAATTCCGTGGTGTTATGCTCAACCCTCATCCACTTTATGAATCGGGCTCAACGGAATTACGGGAAGCGTTTGATAATCTTAACATCATGATTCACCGTTATGAAGATTCTGGCTACAGCCAGCGCCAAATGGGCGTTGGTGTTCCTAAGTTTTATCTGATGTTCGGACTTTCGGAAAAAAATAAGCGCTATTCTCTTGCGGAAGAAGATTATAGTGAATTTACTTTCGAGCGCAAATTTGGTTCCTTGCTGGTAAACTATTGTGAAGTTGGAAAACCCTTGCACGATGTTTGGCGAGACGGAGATCAAGAAATCGGAGCCGAGGCCATTTTGCCATTGCGTTTTTATTCTGCCGACAGCGTGGCACTGTTTGCACCTGATGTTGATGCAAATTCAAGCAAGGCCCTGAAGGCAGATTTTAACGAGTGGTGGGATTTGCATGCCGCTCGATTGACAGAGCTGGGGTTTGTAAAAAACGACCCTCGCAATTCTGTGGGACATTTGGTTGTGGCCAAATTGGATCGCGAACAGCCCTTGTTGAAGGGACTCTCTGATTCAGAAATTTGTAAATTAGTGTCAGGGTATCAATGGGTTTCCAAAGTTCAATGTTTAGAAGATGGAGCCGTCTGTGGATCATAACGAGTATCAAAAAGCAGTTCAGCAAAAAATGGTTCTAGATAAATACTCGTCATCGTTTTGTACAGTTAAGTGGAAGCATGCGACGTTAAACCTAGGTTCCGGAGCCGTCAAAAGCTGTTGTCACCTTCCTTTTCGTAAGGTTGAAATGAACAATGGCGCTGAGGGACTTCAACTGCATGATACACAGGAAGATCGCCTAGAGCGCGCCATGATGTTAAAGGGACAGCAACCAAAAGACTGTTCTTATTGCTGGTGGATGGAAAAGCAGGGGCATTTGAGCGACCGTATTGTTTGGAGCAGTAAGAGTTGGATGTCTCCTTATGCGGAACAGATTGGCGAGGCACAGAATCCTGAAGCACAAAGCCCTTCTTGGGTTGAATTGAATTTTTCAAACGTCTGCAGCTTAAAATGTTCGTATTGCTCGCCAATTTTTTCAACTAAATGGCTACAGGAAGTGCGAGAGCACGGACCTTACCCCACGCTGGTCGCACATAATGATGTGAAATACTTGCAAGGTGTGGAACTAGACGAAAAATTTGATAACACCGAGTTGTTAAAGCAGTTTTGGCCCTGGTTCGAGTCAATCTATCAGGACCTGCGGTTGTTGAAAATTACTGGTGGAGAACCTTTTTTAAGTCCACAAACCTTTAAGACCTTAGAGTGGGTTGCTAAAAATCCTCATCCGCAGTTGAATCTTTCGATTAATTCAAACCTGACAGTTCCGACCGAAAACTGGAATCGTTTTATTAGTCTTTATAAAAACATACGCGATAGCAAAGCTGTCGAAAAATTTTATTTGCATCCTAGTATTGACTGTTACGGAGCCAAGGCAGAGTACATTCGTTATGGTCTTAACTTTGAACAGTTCAAAAAAAACGTAGAGCAATATCTTGAGGAAACTGGCGGACACATAGTTTTTATTTGTACGATCAACAATTTGTCTTTGGCTTCCTTAAAAGAGCTTTGGCAGTACGTTCTTGAACTTAAAAAGACTTACGGCCCCAGAGGACAATGGATTTCTGTCACCAGCGAGGTCTTGATTGGTCCAGATTGGCAAAACATTAATATTTTGCCGCAGAGTTTTGAGAACTTTTTAAAAGACACAATAGAATTCTTAAAATCTGAACAAAGTGCAGACTCAATGACGGGAATTTCTTCGTTTGAATTGATGGGAGTCGAGCGCGCTCTGCAGATGATGCAATCAAAGCCTGCGGATCTAGAGTCTGCACGAAAGAATTTTTATTTGTTCTTTAAAGCTCATGATGAGCGACGGGGAACAGATTTGCTAGCCACCTTCCCTGAGATGGCTGATTTTTGGAAAGACTGTAAGCTCTTGGCGGAAGCCATTTCTTAGCGGCAGCGGAATTGCTGCCTCCCTACTTATATCTTTGCGAGCGCCTTTTGTCTGGGCAGACCTTCCTCGGGCCTAGACCTTAGTTTGGGTTTCGACAGGTTTTTGGGCCTGATTTCGGGACCATGGTCTAGTTTGGGCGCGACCATGGTCCAGAAATGCAGGACGCGACTAAAGCCTTCCAAGACCTCGCCGAAAGGTATGTCACAAGCAACGACGAAACTTAAGTCGAAGCTCTCGAGAAGCTCAAATGGAGTGACTGCCAAATGAGATTTCGCTTGCAGAGAGACAAGACCAAGGTGGAGTCACCAACAAGTAACAATTGGTAAGCCTAAGTAGGTATAAGGCTGCCGCAAATGGAGGTCCCAAATGGGAATGAGAATTTCAACAAACGTGTCTGCTATCAACGCGCAAAGAACTATGATTACTTCGCAGCGTTCAATCAGTAAATCAATGGAGCAATTATCTTCTGGCTCCAGAATCAATAAGGCAGCGGACGATGCTGCGGGATTAGCGATCAGTGAAAACTTGAAATCGCAAGTTCGTTCATTGAGCCAAGCGGGCAGAAATGCCAACGATGGTATCTCAATGGTACAAACAGCAGAGGGTGGCTTGAGTGAAATTTCTAACATCTTAACTCGTATGAGAGAACTAGGTGTTCAAGCTTCTTCTGATACAGTAGGTGATACTGAGCGTGGCTTCCTTGATAAAGAGGTTCAACAGTTAAAAGCTGAAGCTCAACGTATTACGCAAACTACTAAATTCGGTACAACTAAACTTCTTGACGGTTCAGGTGATAAATTCGATTACCAAGTAGGTATCGGAAATGACGCTGAAGCGGACAGAATTTCCTTCAACGCTGGTGAAACTGATGCAACAGTCGACAGCTTAGGTATTGCAGGTTTTGACTTCTCATCAAAAGGTGGAGCACAAGAAGCTCTTGAGATGGTAGACAAAGCGCAATCGCAAGTGAACGGTTACCGCGCAAACTTGGGTGCCTTGCAAAATCGCTTGCAATCAACAGTTGATAACTTGGGTGTGCAACATGAAAATATCTCTGCTGCAAACTCTCGTATCCGTGACACTGACATCGCTGCGGCTTCTGCTGAGTCAACTCGTAACTCGGTATTGTTAGCAGCTAATACGAGCGTATTAGCCCAAGCGAATTCAATGCCAAATGCAGCTTTGAAATTGATCGGTTAATTTTAAAATTAAGAAATATAAGTTTGATCTGAGAGGACGCCTCCGTGTCCTCTCGGTACCAACCTACCCAGGAAGAGTGTTTCTTCCTGGGGTACTACCGGGCTAAAGTCCTGAAGAAGACCCGGTTTTAGGCTCAAGTTAAGTTTCATTGTGAGAATGCCGATAAGTCCCTTGTATGAATATTAAAGGATTTATCCCTAACATA
>CAMLMF010000262.1 GCA_946480995.1 uncultured Bdellovibrio sp.
TTCGTAAAAAGTCATTTCAAGTACGGCAAAGAGGCGAAGATTGCTTATCAGTGGTCAGGGATTATGGGTTTTTCACCGGATGGGCAAATGCTATTGGGTGCTCTGCCTGAAAATCCTAATTTGCATATCATGGCCGGATGCTCGGGGCATGGTATGGGCTTAAGTTTTAATGCTGCTCGTACGTTGGTTGGCGGGGTCTTTGGGCGCACAATCCCATCACACTTGGACATCCGAAGAATAACCCCTGTCTCAATTTAAGAAAGTTGCCTGACGGCATTGGCGATCAAGCATTTTACAATGCAACGAATCCGCAAAGAACAGACTTATCTATTTGAATTTCATAAAGACCTGCAGTTTTTAATAAGAAATTGTGTAAAAAATAAGAACGGACTGACGAGTTCAGGTCCCATAAAGAAGATCTGATTTGGCTTCCGCCTTGCATTGTCCCTGTATCGGGGGAAATAAATGCTACAAAAAAACTGTCGATCCATGGTCCTGACTTTAAGTTCTTTTGTTTCGATCCTTTTATTCCAAAACTGTGCGCCGCAAAGCTTTAATGCTCTCGATTCTGCATCCGCAGAACTGGGTTCACAAAGCTATCTGCCGTCTCAAACCGGATTGATAACTCCATCTACAGCCACAAATACCCCTCAAATATCTTCAGGCACTGGGGCGTCGAGTTCTCAAGGCGCAATCGCACCGGGAGCCGCAAATAACCCTGTGAATAATACCTCCGTGAATAACACAGCCAGCTCCTGTTCAGCCTATGTCAATATGCTCAACTGGGACCCAAACGAGCAATACAAAATCGAAATCGCCAGCGTCATGAATCAGGATCTAAACGGGAATCAAATTGATATCCCTGCCTATAGCGGTTTTTCAGTTTCATTTTCTTCAACACGCATGGGTACTCACGCATTTAATGCGACGAAATTTCTTGTGGCGAACTCAGGATTTACGATAAAACTTGAGGATCCTGAATCTGGCGCTGCAGAAATCCCCAGCAGCGCTTACATGGATCCTCAGGATACTGCTGCCAAAATGCAAGCCAGTGTTAGCTCTTGGAACCACAGTGCACAGCAAGTGGGCTCCCGCGCCGGGTTCTTCGTCAATCGTGATTTCTATTTTTCACATCTTACGAACTTTAAAAAATCGAAGGTTTCGCTTTATTGCAACAACAAACTTGTAGCCAGCGGGACCCAGGATGTACGCACACTTAATTTCGAACTCAATACCGTATTTACCAAGATAAAAGATGTAGGCTACACATTCAAAGATCCTAACAGATCTGCTTTCGTAAACATCTCTTGTCCTCTGGAGGTCAAAGCTGGCTCGAGCATTCAGTGCACCGTAAGTGGCGTCAACCTTGCCAGCGGATATTGGCTTGTCAACGGCAAAGAGGATCGCTCTGCAGATGATAATACGACGTATACGATGAACAATGTTCCCGCTGGAAACCACACATTTCAAGTCGTAGTAAAATACAAAGGTGGTCTCGAAGACCGCAGCGAAATGTTTCTAGTCAAAGCTCGCTAAATAAAAAAAGCCTCTTCCTTTTCAGAAGAGGCTTTTTTTTATCTCACTTTTAATTTCTAACAACCTAGCTGTAGAACTTGCGGTTGCCCTTCGCCATATTTGCTAGTGGCGTTGTTGGTTTCAGGCGCACGGCCTTGCGGTTTGCTGAGTACATTGACAGCTGGTCGGCTACGTATTGCGTGCCGATCGCATCTGTGTACTTCACAAGTCCACCGCGGAATGGTGGGAAGCCCGTGCCCATGATCATCGCCAAATCGACTTCGTGCGGAGTTTCTACGATGCGGTCTTCAACTAGCGCCAAGGCACATTCGTTGACCATCGCGAAGATTCCGCGCTCCAGACACTCTTTCGTGTCGTAAGGATTCGTTGGTTGACCCAAACCCAAAGCGGCATAGATCGATTGATCGACGTCGCCACGTTTGCCGTCTTCAGAGTAATGATAGAAACCTTTGCCGTTTTTACGACCTAAGCGTCCTGATTTTTCTAAAGCCATCATACAGTTTGCGACTTCAATGCGTTCGCCGAAAGATTTTTTGAAGATTTTCAAAACTTTCAAGCACACGTCTAAGCCGACTTCGTCCATCAACTCAAACGGTCCCATGGGCATACCGAACTCTTTCACGTAAGCCTTGTCAACCACTTCGATGCTCATGCCTTCTTCAGCTAAGAATGCGGCTTCAGCCATATAAGGCATCAACAAGCGATTCACTAAGAAGCCCGGACCATCTTTAACAACGACTGGCATTTTACCCATTTTTTTCGATAATTCGTAAATCGTCGAAATAGTTTCGTCAGACGTTTTTTCGCCGCGAATAACTTCAACCAGTGGCATTTTATTTACTGGATTGAAGAAATGCATCCCTGCGAAAAATTCTGGACGAGGATGACCTTTCGACATTTCCGTTACTGACAATGAGCTTGTGTTTGTCGCGATGATAGCATCTGGGCGCATTTGACCAGCACACTCACCGATCACCTTTTGTTTGATACCCATGTCTTCAACGATGGCTTCAACAACGACATCCAAATTTTTAAAACCTGAATAATCTGTTGTTACGGAAACAAGGTCGATTTTTTGTTGGAATTGATATTTATCGATGGATTTACGTTTTAATAACTTCATCCACAGGTCGCTCGCATGCTTAAGACCTTTACCCAAAGCATCGGTGCTTAAGTCTTTCATGCGCACTTGAATGCCTTTATCAGCAGCGACGTAAGCAATACCGCCACCCATAGTGCCGGCACCCAAGATTCCCAAGCCTTTAACATCTTTTGGCTTGATATCAACGCCCGGAACACCGTTTTGTTTCTTAACCATTTCAGTTAAGTGGAACACGTGGATCAAGTTTTTAGAAATATCAGTTACACCCAGAACACAGAAACCGTCACGTTCGATGCGCATTCCCGCATCGCGATCTGACATGCCGTATGTTCTTTGGATCACTTCCAACGCTTTCAGTGGCGCTGGGTAATGACCTTTAGTGGCCTTAAGAACACCTTCACGGGCTTTCTTAAACACGATGCCGCGACCGACACCTTCAAGAATTTTATTAACAGCCCCTTGCGGTTTAAATTTCTTACGACGTTTCTTGCCGCCGCCCGCGATAAGCTCTTTCGCCCATTTCACCGACTGATCTTGCAACAAGTTCGGGTGAACCATTTTATCGACAAGACCGATTTTTAAAGCTTTCTTAGCGTTCACCGCTTTACCAGCAAGGATGATATCCAAAGCCGCTTGCAAACCAATAATACGTGGCATGCGTTGCGTGCCACCAAAGCCTGGCAAGATACCCAGTTGAATTTCTGGCAAACCGATTTTTGTCGACGAGTCTTCAGAGGCAATACGGTAATCACATGACATGATGAATTCACAACCACCGCCCATGCACGCGCCATGAATTGAGGCGATTGTTGGCATTGGCAAGTCTTCCACCATATTCATGATGTCTTGGCCGCCTTTGACGGCTGCTTCGAATTGCTCTTTGGTCGTCATGCTTTTGATTTCTTCGATATCGGCGCCAGCAATATAGATTTTTGCTTTGTTCGATTTAAAGATCACCGCTTTGTACGAAGATTTTTTTAGCTCTTCGAGAACTTCTTTAAATCGCATCATCACTGGCGTAGAAAATTTATTTACTTTCTCGCCGACTAAATCAAATTCAACGACTGCGATTTCACCTTGAGGAACGATTTTGATACTTTCTTGAATAGACATTTTTGCAAACTCCTAGTTGCTAAACTCTTAATACTGCTTCCGCCGTCGCGCTTTGCGCTATGGCGGACTTTGTCCCACTGCCCGCGTCCGCCGGTGCTGCTTCAGCGTTCGTGCCCCGGCACGAACGCTCTGCCCGCGTCCGCGGCTACCCTTCATTCTCTAGAATCATTGAACCACCTTGACCGCCGCCGATGCAAAGTGTGGAAAGGCCGAATTGCACATTTCTGCGTTTCATTTCTTTCGCTAATGTTAAAACGATACGTGTGCCTGTTGCACCCACTGGATGTCCTAGGGCGATCGCGCCACCGTTCACGTTAAGAATTTCATCACGGATCTCACCCACTTTGGAAGACAATCCCAATTTTTCTTTGGCAAATGTGTCAGAATCCAAAGCTCTTTGGCAGGCCATCACTTGCGCTGCGAAAGCTTCGTTCAGCTCAACCAAGCCCATATCTTTCAAAGATAGACCCGCACGTTTTAAAGCTAGTGGTGTCGAGTACGCAGGACCTAAACCCATGCGTTCTGGCTCAAGACCGGCAAAACCGTAAGAGCGAATTGTTGCTAGTGGCTTGTAACCAAGAGCTTCTGCTCTTTCACGCGACATCAAAAGCACCATCGCGGCGCCATCAGTGATCGGGCATGAGTTACCCGCTGTGATTGAACCCGTTGCTTTATCAAAGAACGGTTTTAATTTTGCCAATGCTTCAAGCGTTTGTGTGTCACGTGGTCCGATATCTTCAGACACAACTTCTTTATATTCTGGCGCCAAATAAACTGGCGTTGA
>CAMLMF010000263.1 GCA_946480995.1 uncultured Bdellovibrio sp.
CGTACTCATCTGTTCTAAAGTATAAGAGCTCAGTTTTTGAAACTCTTTATTGGCATAGACCTGCGTGTGACCGGGAAAGCTGTATATCTCTATGATGTCCCCGGTCTTGATCTGTTTGGTAAAGTCACTGGACAACGACCACTGCTTGTCGCGCAGAAATTGCTCTAAAAGTGCTTTTTCCTCGCTGACCTCGTAAGATTCATAATCTATTTTCGTTTTTACAATTGGTGTATCCACAAACGTCCTACCTTTTTTCAATTTTTTCTCGCAAAGCTTTTTCAATAAACGTTGAAACCGACAACCCCTGACCGCTGGCTATGACTTTTATCTGATCACAAAGATTTTTATCTAAAGTAATATTCAGCTGCGCGACCATCGCGCTTGAAAGGTTTCTAAAGTCACTTTCTGCAGCGAGTGTTCCCTGGCTTTGAATGGCGGAGTTTAGCACCTTCGAAAGCATCTCAGGTTCAAACGGTTTCTCTAAGTAATCAAAGATGCCTCGCACCCAGGCGTCGATGTGAATCGAGCGACTGCCTCTGCCTGTCAGCATGACCACGGGGATTTCGACCCTGCTTTCGTAAAGTGTGCGTACAAGTTCAGAGCCATCCATTCTTGGCATATTGAAATCAGTCAATATAACATCTGGCGCATTCCTTTGAATTTTTTCAAGCGCATCCAAGCCATCACACGCTTCAAAGCCTGTAAAGCCTGCTGGCAAGCTGTCTAAAATGGACTCACGCACCAAAGCCTCATCATCAACGATCAACACTCGATACTCACTCATGCAGCCCTTCTTTCAATAAGTGGCAACTCAATTTCGAAACAACTCTTAGAAACTTGTGTATTAAGACTTAACTTGCCGTTATGGGAAAAAATAATCTGTCGCGAAATACTTAAACCCAAACCCGTACCGACTCCGGCCGTTTTGGTTGTGAAAAAAGGTTCCATGATCATGTGTTCGTACCCGGGCTTCACGCCGGGACCTGAATCCCGCACTTGCACGATAACGGCAGATCCTTGATTGAAAACCTTGATAAAAATTCGCCCAATACCTTGGTCACTCATAGCATCGATTGCGTTGTTGATCAGATTAATTAGCACTTGCACGATTTGATAGGGACGAGCGCTCACCAAAAGATTGCTCTGCACTTCTAATTCTAAAATAACCCCGTTGGCTTTCAAACGCTCTTGGCACAGCTCGATCGTTTCATTGATGACTTCGGCCATGTCTGTGTCCTGAAAATCATCTAAACGGCCGTCTCGGCTTAAACTTCGTAGCCCCTTGATGACTTTGGAAATCCTTACGACGCTGTCTTTTGCTTTGCCCAGAGCATCTTTGATTCGCTCTTGCACCTCGGGCCCGATGTCCTTGGCGGCCGCAAGTTTTTCAACCAGATGAACCTTTGCTAAAACGACAGTTAATGGGTTGTTAATCTCGTGCGCAATCCCGCTGGCCAACTGGCCCAAGGCCACGAAGCGCCCCGACTCCATTTGTTCAATACTGATTTGCGCTAGCTCATTGGACTTATCGACCAAGGTCAAAATCTTTAAGTTTTCATTGTTACCTATGGCTAACAACTTGGGTGTTGCGACGATAACCTTTCCCAGACGAGTCACAAGTTGCACCTCAGCAGCGGGGCGCTCGGCAACAATAAACGGATACAAAACACCGTCAGGCTTGATGTCCGACTCATTGATATGCGCTGAAAAAAGCTCATTCTGAAAGAGCGGCAGATCTTCACGCAGCAAAATGCTGGGAAACTTCATCGACTTTAAAATTGAAATAATATCATCCACCGCTACCACGCTCTTCAGAGGATAAAAACTTTGAGATGCTTACGTTTCGGAACAATTAAATAAATCTTTATATACCTAACTAAAACATGAGATGGAGTTCATTCCATTTTCGATACTCCATTGCAGACAGACAATAATCTCGACTAGAAGACAGAACCCTTTGGTCGTTTATCATAATGCGCCGAACAAATATGGGGGCTAACCAAGACGTGCCCCCCCCCATTTGTACTATTTGAATACTAGAGTTTTCTTTTCCCGTGACATACAATTCGCTTATGAAATACCTAATCTTATTCATTGGATTCATAGCAATGACATCTTTTGCTAAAGAAACTTCCACAAAAAAAGGGGGCTCAATGCAATCGTCTGAAGTGATTTACCTAGCGGGTGGATGCTTTTGGGGTGTTGAAGAACTTCTGCGCAAATTTCCTGGAGTCACAGAAACTCGCGTGGGTTACATGGGTGGCGACACTAAAAATGCGACTTACAATCTAGTAAAAACAGGCGCCACGAATCATGCTGAAACCGTTAAGATCTCGTACGATCCGAAAAAGTTGAAGCTTGATGATTTACTTTTGTATTTCTTTAAAATTCACGATCCGACCACAGTGAATCAGCAAGGTAATGACATCGGCACGCAATATCGCAGTGTGATTTTCTATACGACGGATCTACAAAAAGACCAGGCCGAGATCATCAGACAACGTGTGGAAAAATCCGGCGCTTGGAAAAAACCCGTAGTCACGCAAATCGTCAAAGCCCCGGAGTTCTGGGATGCTGAGGATTACCATCAGGATTACTTACAGAAAAATCCCAATGGTTATACTTGCCATTACGAACGTAAAATCAACTTTTAGGGTTTAGTTCCCAGAAACGATTTTAGCACCCGTTGCTTCCAACGCGCGCTTAATAGATTCGATGTGCTCGGCCCCGGAAGTTTCCAGAACGAAATCAATTTGCGTTTCACGCAATGACAAACCTTTTGAAACCCGGTCATGGCGAACTTCAAGAATGTTCGCCTTTTGACTGGCAATCGCTTGGGTCAGGCGACTTAAGTTGCCTGGCAAGTCATCTACGACCACCGACAATTCA
Organism: uncultured Bdellovibrio sp.; assembly: GCA_946480995.1. Next base: position 2,890 of record CAMLMF010000263.1, read on the forward strand.
CACAAGCGCCCACGCACGATCTGCCCGCGGTCGATGATTTTTGAAACAATGTTCAAATCAATATTCCCACCACTGATGATCACGCAACATTTTTTTCCCAAGTTCAAATGACGAGACATCACTGCCGCCATCGAAGCTGCCCCAGAACCTTCGGCCACGGTTTTTGCACGTTCCATCAAGAACACGATCGCTTCCGCGATTTCGTCGTCACTGACGGTGACCACTTCGTCGACGTATTTGGAAATGAAATTGTCGTACATGACTTTTGAAGGGTTTTTAATCGCGATACCATCGGCAATCGTGGCCGCTCTTTTATTCGCACTCAGCGGTTCGCCTTTAAATAAATTCACCATGCCCGGCGCACGATCACTTTGCACCCCGATCACACGAATTTTTGGATTGATGGATTTCACCGCCAACGCCACCCCACTGATCAGTCCACCACCACCAATAGGAACGATGACTGTGTCTAAATCAGGAACACGTTCTAAGATTTCAATCCCAATGGTACCCTGACCGGCGATAACAAACGGATCTTGATAGGGATGCACGAATGTATAGCCGTGTTCTTTTTCAAGTTTTTGGGCGTATTCAAAAGCCTCGTCGTAAATCTCGCCCTTTAGAACTACATTTGCGCCATAAGAGCGCGTGGCAGAAGCCTTACTGATCGACGCGTTTTCAGGCATCACGATGGTCGCTTTCACGCCCGCCAATGTTGCAGACAATGCCACACCTTGCGCGTGATTTCCGGCGGAACTTGCGACCACTCCCCTGGCTTTTTCTTCGGCAGTTAAATTAGAAATTTTATTGTAAGCTCCGCGGAATTTAAAACTGCCGGTGCGTTGGGTGTTTTCGAATTTAAAGTACACTTCGCTGCCGACAAGTTTGCTGGCGCTGATCGAGTGGCTCATGTCCGTGGGACAAATAAGATCTTTGATCAACTCGCGCGCTTTTTTAATATCTTCGAATGTGACTTTCATACGAAACCTAGGACTCCCAATACACCGTTAAACCTTGCACGGGAGGATATTCGGCCAACGGCAGACGATGTGGTGTCTGCTTAAGACTAGAATAAAAACCCGAGTTCAAACCCATGGCCTTACTCTCGTCGAAAAAGTAAAAGGGTGCAAGATGCTTTCCGCAGGATTCACAGGTCGTGACCAGGGCGCCTTCGGCGGAATTCACCGTCCCACAGATGTGACAAATTCTGAAATGAGTCATGTCGGCCATAAAGGTTTAAACTCCTTGCCAGACTTATCGGCAATGCGCCCGCAAGCACAAGGTCCTGTCTCATTTTAACTAGCTGATATAAGTGGGATAAATCGTCTAATGACTTTTCGCGTTAACGCTATAATCGCCCCGCACCCGTTAGACAAGAACGCGAATTAAGGCTATTTTGGAAAAACTGCGAAAGGGCATGCATGGAAACCACATTGGTAAAATCACTCTTTAAAGAAACAGAAAAATATCTAGATAAAGAAGTTCGTCTTTCGGGCTGGGTTCGTAAAATCCGCGACCAGAAAAATTTCGGCTTTATCGAGTTGAATGATGGAACTTTCTTTAAAGGTGTCCAAGTCGTTTTCGACAATAATTTGAAAAACTTTGATGACGTCGCAAAACTTTCTATTTCAA
>CAMLMF010000264.1 GCA_946480995.1 uncultured Bdellovibrio sp.
CACACGCGGCGCCCAAAGCTGTTATTTCCAGAACTTGTTTGGATCCCGCTTCAAATTTGGTAGCGTCTGTTTTTGGTTCGCAAGCAAAGTCTGAAGGATCATCACAGGTGCCATAAGTGTAAGCGCCAATGGTCCGAGGTTTCATTTTCAAGGCTAAACTTTGGCGAATGGCCAGGTAACCGACACCCACAGGACTTACAAGCCACTTGTGGCTGCCCCCTGCAACGCCATCAACACCCCAATCCCACAGCTTGCACTCGTGAATACCCAGACCTTGCGCAATATCGACAAACACTAGAATATCGCGTTTTTTACATTCCTTAATAACATGCTCGGTGTCCATTCGAGCCCCTGAACTAAATTGCACCCAGCTAAAGGCTGCCACTTTCGTTTTCGAGGTTAAAGCTTCAAGATATTTTTCAGTAGGGGTTTCAAGATGACTCTCGGACTTTAAAACTTTAAGGACCGCTCCAGTTTGATCGCAGGCTGCTTTCCAAGGGTAAAGGTGGCTTGAGTACTCTTGATCCCACATTAGCACTTCGTCGCCAGCTTTAAGGTCTATTCCGAAGGCAAATTGGTTGATACCTCCAGCGGCACTTTGAAACCATGCAATTTCCGAAGGCGCGCAACCGATCAGGCGGGCCAGCGCTTGGCGTGATTCATACACGTTTGCCATATAGTCTTTGTCAGTCCAAAATCCTTCGTTATAAAAACGCTCCGCCCAATATTTTACTTTATCATGGGCGGGACGGCATATCGGCGAAAGGCCAGCGTTGTTCAGATGAATAAGTCCTTGGCCTTGTGCAAATTGGTCTTGAAAGTGTCGCAAGGTTGAAGTCAATCACTCCTCCAGTTTCTTAACGGAAGCAGCGATGATTTCGATTAACTTTTCCACTTCTTTTAAGTGCGTTCTAAAGCCTAACAAGCACACACGAATAGAGAACTCTTGATTCACAGTGCAACCACTTAAGAAAATTGCATGGGATTTATTTATTTCAGCAAGAAGATTCTTGGTTTTGTCAGAAGAACCCCATTTAAAATTCACAATAGAAAGTTGTGGCTCGCCAAGAACCTCAATGTCTGGAATGTTCTTAAGCGCTTCAGCTAAAAATTGCGAAAGCTTCAGCTTTTCTTCCAAGTTCACCTGAAAAGGCCCAATCCCCAGGGTTTTAATCGGAAGCCAGAATCTTAAGCCGCGGAAATCGCGAGACAGCTCCGGTGAAATATCAGCGAAATCAATTTTGTAATCATCTTCGCTCTGTATCCCAGGAGACGGTGGCATATAAGTCGCTAAAGCGTTATAGTCATAAATAAGATGACTTTTGTTGCGTACCAAAAGGCAGCCCGTTCCATAAGGTAAAGAAAGGGATTTGTGAGGATCAAGAACCACAGAATCCGATCTTTCAATCCCTTTCAAAAGAGCTTTGCCTTTTTCTGTTAACAAGAAGAAACCACCATAGGCTGCATCGACATGGAACCAAAGATTATTTTGTTCGGCAATGTCAGCCAGTCCATTTAGATCGTCAACAGCTCCTGTATTGGTGCTTCCCGCAGTTCCGATCACGCAAAGAGGTTGCAGACCGTTTTCTTTGTCTTTAGAGATTTGCTGATACAGTCCCGTTAAATCAAATCGGTTCTTTTGATCTGTCGGCATAAGCACCAGGGATTCTTGTGGAAAGCCCAAGATACTTAAAGATTTTCCCACGCAATGGTGAGACTGCTTTGAGGCATAGAATCTTGCCTTACTAAGATCATAGCCTTTCAGCTTGTTGCGTTTTGCTGCACTTAATGCTGAAAGAGTCGCAAGACTTCCTCCGGTGATAAAAAATCCACCACTGGTTTTTTCAGGATACCCAATCATTGTTGAGACCCATCTTAAGGCTTCAAGCTCAATCGTCACAAGTCCCGGGGCCAAACTAAAATGCCCGGTGAAAGGATTCAGCGTTTGCGCCAAAGCTTGCGCCATATTGCTTAAAGGATTTCCAGCCCCGGCAACGTAAGCCATATAGCCAGGATGTCCTGGCTGCTGTCCTAAAGGAGCGAGCTCATTAAAAATCGTACTAAGAAGCTTTCGATAATTTTCAGGTCTTTCTGGAAATGTTTTAACAATTTGATACGGCACCGAAAAGTTTTTTGCGACATCATTCGTATGCGGATCTAGGGCACTTCCCATAGGGGATGAAGTGTCTCGTTGTTTTTCAAACTCGAGAATAAAATCTTGAGTGTCCTGCCACAGGGACTTTAGCTCTTCTTGTTCAACTTCCAGCGGTTGGTGAATGTTTTTCCACCAATCAGCTTTTTCCATCTGATTTTGCGCCAAAAGACGTTTTGGATGAGAATACGTCGTGGACTTTACAAGTTTCGTCGACTCGTTATCAGTGCTGCCGTCGAGTGTTGCTGCCAAGCGGAAACCGGCATGCTGAAAGAAGTGAGGTCTAAAATGAAAGCGCGCCCATTTGCTGGCTTCATGGCCACAGCTGATAAAGCTTCCGCCTAGAATCATCTGATGTTTGCCATCAAAGCAAGGTGTGGAGAAATCATCGTATAAAGGATGCACCTTAAAATCGTCTAAGGGATTGAATTGATCTTCAGCCCATTGCCACACATTTCCAAATAAATCGGCAGGTTCCTTAGCGTGAGCTTTAAACGAAGTCACAGGGCCCGGAGAAGAATATTGAAAGTTAAAGTTGTACGGGTAAGTTCGCAAAGATTCTTTTAGTTCCGAGTAGCTTGTAGTTTGCAAAACAGGATCATTGCCGGCATCACCGCGCAAACGAACATGCTCTGCTTCGGTGATCAGACGATAATGCAGGGAATTCTGATCTTTGCTGTTTTTCCAGCGAGCATAAGCTTGGGCTTCGTGAAAATTAACTTCCACAGGCCAGCTCCAAGGCATATCGATAATTTCAAAAAGAGTGCGAAGTTTATAGTCGTGCAAACCTTCAGGGCCATGGGCCACCCAAAAAGTAGGACGCTTGGTATTTCTGAATTTGCGCCACTGCAGACCTTCAGGGCTCCAGTATTGATCGTCAATGTAACTGCCGCCGGCGACAAATTCATAAAATTCGCCGTTAGAAATTAAATTTTCAGTGACCTGAAAATTCTTAATATTTCTTTTTCTTGATCCGTATTCGTTATCCCAACCAAAAGAGGGGGCTGAATCTTTTTTTCCATAAGTGACAGCACCACCTTCGTAACTGATCCAGTTATTGGCCGGGTAATCGACTTCAAGCGAGGGTTTGCTCGGAGTTTTCTTGGTCGCCGTCGGGTGCATCGCAGCCCAGTATTTCGGTGTTTCCACTAACTCCACAGGAAGTTCACGGATTAAAACGCTGGATGTTTCAAAGTGAATTTTTTCGTGCTCAAATCCCATGAATAAGGACCAAAGGGGAGACGAGGGACCTAGATTTCTGTTAGCTTGGGGTTCAAGAGCCGGATGGGTTTCGATGAGATTCTTTAAAATGTTATAAATCTTTTTGCGATAAGCATGCACTGCGCTGACTTGAGGCCAAGCCATTTCATTCTTGGACATATCGTCCCAGCTCATCTCATCGACACCTGTTTCTAGAACTTTTTCTAAATAAAGATCCACAGGATCTTTGATCAATCCCGCCAGACGAACTTTATTTAGATAAAGAACAGCAGGGTGACCGTAATAAAAAATCAACGGGTGACGAAGACCATGGTATGGGGGGCGGTTGAAGGTAGACTCGTTTTTCAGTGAAGAAAATAACAGCTCTGTCAGAGTCCACGTGTTGTTAAAGTAATCCAACACATCTTTTCTAGAACAAATATCCAGATTAATTAACGGGAGTGCGTGAAGCGTTTGTGTGTCTTTATTGAATCCAGGACACTCTTCGGGCGCAAGTCCCGTCCACCAAGAAGCTCCGAAGCTTTCAAGAGTTTCGTTGCGCTTACTTCGGTCAATTTGCGGAGCCGAGAGATTTGGGTTCCGTTGTTGAGAGCTTATGTAAGTCATTCCAACTCCAATTCTGATCCATAGTGCCGTGTTATAGGATAGATCCAAACCATATATCGCTCAATGGCTGATTTTTTTTGCGCAAATTAATAGTTCACACAAGTATTAACCATTGTCAAATTGAATACTTAGGCAGGATTAGGAAAGATCAGTCTGGTATGGTGCGGATGCGAGAATCACTCGCTCTAGCTGGGCCGTCAGGATATTTACAAAAGGACAACTGTGAGCTTAATTTTTTTAGGCTCTTTAGGTGGTTCAAACATTTGCCAGTATTCTTCAAGAAATTTGAAATACTCTTCCATCGTCATAGACTAAGATCCTTTAAGTTTTTCAATTACGGACCACTCGTCAAAAAGATCCGCATATTTCTTAATGAGTCCCATGTCCAAATGAGATAATAGCAAAAGCTTTTGAATATCTGCTTTATCCTGAAGCTCTATGGAAGAATCATTTTTATACGCTTGAATCTTAAGACCGATGATATCTTCGGCTTTTAGAACGTAAACTCCAAGCGAGGCATTTAATTG
>CAMLMF010000265.1 GCA_946480995.1 uncultured Bdellovibrio sp.
TTTAGGCTTTGGCGCTAACGACATGGAACGTGAGGGGCTTTATTGGGTGCTCACACGGCAGAAATTGCAAATGCAAGAATGGCCTCATTTTGGCGAAAAGATCTCGATTGAAACATGGCTTCGCCCACCCGAAGGCGCCTTTGTCACGCGCGAATTCTTATTACGTAACAAACATGATGACGTGATCGGTGCCTGCTCGACAAGTTGGCTGGCTTTGCAACGTGAAACCCGAAAGATACTCCCAATTCAACAGTTGCGTTCTTGGACAGAAATGACGCGACCTCAGACTTCCGGTGTCGAGGTGATGAAGATTCCGGTCGAAGGCGATTACGAAAAACTAGCGAAGTACCGCGTGCGCAATTCTGATTTGGATATTAACCAGCACGTGAACAACACAAAATATGCACAGTGGATTTTAGATGCCGTTCCCTATGATCTGCATAAAACGCTCTTTTTAAAATCTTACTCTGTGAATTTTTTGGCCGAAACTCATTTGGGCGAAGAAGTGCAAATCGATGTCAGCACTCGGTCTACGGACGTGGCTGCGGAAAAAAATGGGACCGCCATTTATCGCGGTGTGCGCGCCCTGGACAACAAAGTGCTTTTCACTGCCACCATAGATTGGGAGAAACGCTCATGAGATCATTACATCCCTTTCAAAAGACCTCGATCAGCGAAACTATTTCTGTCCAGGCAGAGCTTTTTCAAACCTCGCCTGAGCATATTTTAGTGGAGTTCCTGATTTCTGGGGCCTTAGAAAATATTGTCTGGCCGGCCTCTCAGATTGTCGAAGCCCGTCTGGATGACCTGTGGAAAACGACATGCTTAGAGGTCTTTACGTCCTCAGGTCTTGCGCCCTCGGATCCTTACCTTGAAGTGAACTGCTCCCCTAATGGCAACTGGAATGCTTATTCCTTTAGCAGTTATCGCCAAGGGATGGCTCGCCCAGCCAATATCACTGTGCGTCTGAAAGAGCGCAGCTCCCAACATAACGAAGCTCGCTTTCGCGTGGAAATTTCCAGTACGCAGCCCCTCTTAGCCTCTCATCTGGGATTAAGTGCGGTTATAGAATTTAACTCTGGTGAAAAGAGCTATTTCTCTCTGAAGCACCCGGCGCCTCAAGCTGATTTTCATGATAAAAATGGCTGGGTGTAATCCTGCATTGCGGCTCGGAGTGCGACTCTGAGGCGACGGATTCTTGACCCTGTTTAGGGCACGTATTAGCTTGGGATGTTTTCGTTTTTAACCCGAAAGGACCTTCCATGAAAAAGCACTTAGTACGTGTTTATCCCTCAAAAGAAAAATTAGATCGTAAAGATCAATTGGCTTGGAAAATTGCAGAAATCGCTTCTGACAATGCACCCATCAGTGCCGATGTTACTGACATGGTTATTAACCGTATCATCGACAATGCCTCTGTTGCGATCGCCGCTGCAAACCGTCGTCCAGTGGCTTCAGCTCGTGCGATGGCTTTAGCCCATCCTCGTAATGGTGGCGCGACCGTTTTCGGTATGCCGAATGATCAAAAATTTGACTGTGAATGGGCAACTTGGGCGAACGGCACAGCAGTTCGTGAATTGGATTTCCATGATACTTACTTAGCCGCTGATTATTCTCACCCAGGTGACAACATTCCTGCGATCTTGGCCGTGGCTCAACAAATGGGTAAAAATGGTCAAGAGCTTTTAAAAGGTATCGTGACTGGTTATGAAGTTCACGTCGATCTAGTTAAAGCAATTTGCTTGCACATGCACAAAAAAGATCATATCGCGCACTTGTGCCCCGCTCAAGCTGCTGGTATCGGAACTTTGTTGAACCTGCCAACTGAAACTATTTTCCAAGCAGTTCAACAAGCGGTGCACGTGTCGTTCACGACTCGTCAATCTCGTAAAGGTGAAATCTCTTCTTGGAAAGCTTATGCTCCGGCGCACGCGGGTAAATTGGCAGTGGAAGCTGTCGACCGTGTTATGCGTGGCGAAGGTGCTCCGTCACCAATTTATGAAGGTGAAGATTCTGTTATTGCTTACATGCTTGATGGCAAAAACGGCAAATACGAAGTGCCACTTCCAGAAGTCGGCGAAGCAAAACGTGCGATCCTTGAGACGTACACAAAAGAACACTCTGCTGAATACCAATCACAAGCTTTGATCGACTTGGCTCGCAAAATGAAACCAATGATCAAAAACTTTGACGACATCAAAGACATCGTGATCCATACGTCACATCACACACACTATGTGATCGGTACGGGCGCGAACGATCCACAAAAAATGGATCCAAATGCATCTCGCGAAACACTTGATCACTCGATCATGTACATCTTTGCTGTGGCTCTTCAAGACGGCACTTGGCACCATGTGAACTCATATGCCCCAGAGCGCGCAAAACGCCCTGACACTGTGGCATTGTGGCACAAAATTTCTACGATCGAAGACAAACAGTGGACGGCTTGGTACCACGAAACAGATCCAGATAAAAAACGTTTCGGTGGCCGCGTAGAAATCACGATGAAAGACGGATCTAAGATCGTTGATGAATTAGGTGTGGCCGACGCGCATCCAGCTGGAGCACGTCCATTCAAACGCGCGGACTATATCCGTAAGTTTGACACTTTGACTGAAGGAATCATCACAAAAGCAGAGCGCGATCGCTTCATCGGTCTGTGCGAGCGTCTTGAGACTTTGACTCCTTCTGAGGTTCAGCAACTGAATGTTCAGATTCCTATCGATAAGCTTGTGAACAACAAACGCGATAACAAAGGGATCTTCTAGAACGAAGACCAACCACAGCGAGAGGAAGCCAAGTCTTAGATCGGACACGGCCTCCTGCCTCGCTGCTCCAGCCTCCGCCTTGCGGCTGCGGCTGGGGGCCATCCAGGCCCCGCAGAGGTCCGCTCTAAGACTTGGCTTCCTCTTGCTGCGGGTTCCTCGCTTTAGATGATGCCTTTTTGGGTGTGGTTGGAAACTTGGATTTGGAATTGGTATTATTGCGTGTGCTTCAGAAAAGTTTTTGTCTCTGACGCACACTCAGTTTTTTGTGTCGTTGGTATTTGGGCAGCTTTGCTGCCTTTTGGATTGTTGATTGAGTTGTGGGTGTGTTTTCTTAGTACGCTCACTATTGAATAAATAAAATAACTGTTTTCGAAGAGCTGTGTGGGAATGGGTAAGTTTTAGAGCTTTAAACTCTGAGCTGAGTTCCGCAGCAGCGAATCCCGAAGGGATGGCGTCCGCGAGGACTGTTTGAGGATCAGAGTTTAAAGCTCTAAAACTTAGCCATTCCCGGACGGAGCTCGAGAAGAAATGAGGTCTTTGTGTTATTCCCTGAAATTACTCCTGCGCAAAAACGTAAGAATTTTCGTGATCAGTTAAAGTCTGGAAAACTTTTGCAGTTTCCAGGGTCGTGGTCGCCGCTTGTAAGTATGGCGATTGAAAAAGAAGGTTTTGATGGGGTCTATATTTCAGGCTCTGTGCTTTCTAATGATCTTGGTTATCCGGATATTGGCTTAACTTCTTTGACTGAAGTGGCGCAACGTGGACGTCAAATTTCTCGCACAACTAAATTGCCTACGATTATTGATATCGACACGGGTTTTGGTGAGCCAATGTCAGCGACTCGCACAGTACAAGAAATGATTGAAATGGGTCTTGCTGGTTGCCACATCGAAGACCAAATCAATCCGAAGCGCTGTGGTCACCTGGACGGCAAAGGGCTTGTGACTCGTGATGAAGCGACTCGCAAAGTTGCGGCGGCAGCACGCGGTAAAAAAATGGATGAGAACTTTCTTTTGATTGCCCGTACGGATGCTCGCGCCGTGGAAGGTCTTGATGCGGCTATTGATCGCGCCAAGGCATACATTGATGCCGGTGCTGATTGTATTTTCACCGAAGCTTTGGAAACAGAAAAAGAGTTTGAGTTGTTCCGTAAAGCGGTGTCGGTTCCTTTGCTAGCGAATATGACTGAATTTGGTAAAGGACGTTTGTACACTTACCAAGAGCTTTCTAATTTGGGTTACAACATCGTGATTTACCCGGTGACGACATTCCGTCTTGCGATGGGGGCTACGGTTGCTGGCTTGAACGAGATTAAAGCTAAGGGCACGCAAGAAGGTTTGCTTGAGAAAATGCAGACACGCAAGGATCTTTATGCGCTTTCTCGTTATGATGAGTACAACTCTTTTGATACGAGCATTTTCAATTTTAAATTGAAGTAGTTTTGGAGTGGCAAACAAAAAAATCCTGATTTTTTAAACCAGGATTTTTTTGTATTCACGACAGTTTATTTTAAGTTACAAAGTAGCGTGTAGTATTCGTTGTTGTAATTGTAGCTATCAATTTGGCGTTCAATAACTTGGATCTTAAATTTCGCAGTTAATTTTTTTGGCATAACAGCTTCGTAATCAGAAAAGACTCCACCACTTCCCTCGCGGCCTAAATCAACCAACCACTGGCCTGCATACTTTTTTGTGCCTTCAACCAATTTCGCCGTATTTTGAACT
>CAMLMF010000266.1 GCA_946480995.1 uncultured Bdellovibrio sp.
AAGGGTTTACCGATGGACCAAATCCAAAAGATCATCGATCGCTTGGTATTTGAAAATAACGGTGTGCCCGAAGTCAATGTCAGTCGCTTTTATCGCGCCTTGGAAGCCACACCAGCAGTGAAAATGGATCTTTACACGAAGTTGTTAAGCTTGGTGGAAGAAAACAGCGAATCGATTTAGTTTGTCTAAGATAAATGAAATAAAAAAACCTCAAGCTTTAGACGGCTTGAGGTTTTTTAGCATTCGCTCGTGGCTTATCCTACTTTTAAAATCTTTCTTATTTCTTCGATATCTACGAGGGTGCCGTTTACATATTGATGAATAATCATGCCGAGTAATGTTTGATAGCCCACACCTTTTTTCTCGGCGACGGCTTTCAGTTGTTCAAGATCGCCAGAGGGAACACGCATATTGATCTTGCCGTCCTTTGCTTCTTTTTCAGCTTTCCATCGCGCATTGCGGGCCTTGATCTTTTTATCGACCTCAGGCGAAACCGGCTCCCATCCAGGCTCTTCTGCAATACGTTTCCATTTTTTTTGCAATCGACTCAGCCTCACTCATCACCTCGTATTTTTACTTTTCTGCTTGGATACGCAGTTATTAAGCGATCCGTCTGGTTATCAACGACGACACACCATCCATAGTCTCTAAACCAATAAAGTTCAATTCGTTGTCCCAAATGATTTTTATTGTCTACGGCTCGCAAATACTCGCCTTCATAGACTACTTCTTCGGGGGATGCGCCTCGAAGAGCCTTTACCAGCTGACTCTTCTTTCTGTGAGCCTTCCTGCTCACGTTATTATTATACACAAATGTATGGACATTGTCTACACCTCGCAAATTTGATTATTTTGCTGCAGATGCAATTTTGAGGAGACACTCTAAAAGAATATATTCGTATTAACGTCTCTGTTACTCGATTTTCGGACGACTCCATGGCCACATATGCTCAAAACACAAAACCCCAAGCTTGTCCGGCTTGAGGTTTTGTGTTTTTGAAAAAGTCCTTTGTGTATGTGCTTAGCCCGCTTTTTTAACGGCGATCTCTCCGTATTTTACGTCAATGCCCATGATGTGCGCCGTTAACCACGTCTTCAAGAATTGGAAGAAGGCTGGCGCTAATACGCCGGTCTTTTCGAATTCTGCTTGGTGACCTTTGAATCTTTCTAAAAGATCTTTGTGGATTTTCTTGTGCACAGTCGCGTGCGAATAATCCAAAGTATCGAAGAATTTTTCCTCATGCGCGAAGTGAGTCACAGTCCAAGAGCCTAGTTCATTTACTAAACCTTTAAGTTCAACTTTAGAAGCCTTCGCTTCGCTGCGCTCGTACAGGCGGTTCATGATTTCGACAAGTTTTTTGTGCTCGTTGTCCATCGCATCGACGTGAGTCGACAGTTTTTCTTGGTCCCATTTGAAGAATGAATCAGCCATTGAATGCTCCCTTTTATGTTCAGGGAACTCATCGGTGGCTGGAGTTTTTTCTGCATGACGGCGGTCATACAACGGAGGCTGATTTGCGAAATTTAATAAAAAAAGCGGTCACGTAGACCTCTTTGAGACACTATTTAAGATGGGTCAACTGTTCGCGCACCCAGCGTCTTATAATGGGATACTCTTCTTCTTTAAGTGAGTGGTCTTTTTCCATCTCAACCCACTGCACACGCAGGCCTGCGTCTTTGAGCTTCTCTACCCCATACTTGGTCTCTTCCAACGGCAGAACGTCGTCCTGATAGCCGTGGGTGAAGAACCAAGGGGTTTGTAAAGCCTGTTGGGACAGATTCGCGCGCCAACGTGGATAGAAGTTAAAATAACCGCTAATACCCACAACGCCCCCAAGCTTTTTGGGATAGTTCATGCCGATATCAGCACTGATCAAACATCCTTGCGAAAAACCGAATAAGAATACGTTTTCACTTTTCCAACCTTGATTTTCGAGGTCGTTTAAAAGATCAAAAATCTTTTCGCGGATTTTTAGTACACCCTTTGCTTGGAAAGGTGGCTCGCCATACCACGTGTAACCGTCCATAAAACGGCGTGGAGCATTTAACAAAAGGTAATTCATTTCGGGAATATTTAGCTCTTCATTAAACGACGAAAAAGGACGAATGCTGTCGCCACGACCGTGCAGGACGATCATCAATTTATCGGACTTCTTTTTAGCCGGGATAAATTTGCTTTTAAATAAATTCGTCGAAATCACAACCCCGCCCTTGCTGTCGCGTTTGCACAAAATAGCACCTGACGTGCTTTGGTTAATTGTTCATCTTCTGTGCCACTGCCATCTTCAACCTCGAGGCATTCATTGACTGAAAAAGCGACAGTGGCCTGACGCACTTGCCGTTCTGGGGCTCTGAGGGGGTTGGTAAACTGATCGGCTTCTCGGCCGACCCAGATATTATCAAAACCCACGGCAATATCAGGCTCTAGGCCCTTCATTTGCGGCGAGCGCCCTGACGGCAAATAGTAAAAACCTTTGGTTTCAAAAAGGGCGATTTTTTTGTTCTGGGACCAATATTCGCCTTCTTGGAAAGAGCCTTTTCCGAAGGTTTTTTCGCCGACTAAAACAGCACGATTAAAATCACGTAAAGCTCCGGCAACGATTTCTGCCGCACTCGCAGAAGATGCATTCACCAAAACCGCCAGCGGCAGGGATGTCATCTTTTCTTCGCCACCATAATAGACTTCTGATTTTTTGGTCGGATCCAGATAACGAATTTCAAAAATCTTTTTCTCGCCACCGACAAAAAGACTGGTAATGCATGCGGCTTCTTCCATCTGGCCACCTGGATTGTCACGCAAGTCTAAAAGCAACCCGCGCACGTGAGCCTTTTTTACCATGGTCAAAGATTCTTTGACCTTATCGCACGCACCTTTGGCGAATTTGTTAATGCCAATCACTGCGATGGGTTTAATACCATCGATCACTTGAGTAGACACCGTCGCCACTGTGATTTCCACCCGACGTAATCTAAATTTTTGCTTTTCACCGTCGCGATTGACCACGACGGTGCTGACTTCACCCACTTCGCCTTTAAGCATTTCTGAAACTCGCGGCAACATCAGACCTTGGGTTTTTTGGCCATTCACAGAAACTAAGATATCGCCTTTTTTTATTCCAGAAATTTTCGCAGGACTGCCCTCTGTCACTTTGCGCACAACGTATTGGCCATGCATTTGTCCTAAGATAATACCCAACGACGTAGAACGACTGTCGGCTTTGGAAATCACCTCTTGGAATTGCGATACCGGCATCAAATAAGTGTGCGGATCGCGAAAGACAGAAATAAATCCGTTTAAGCCTAAGCCCACCATCCACGCCTTTTGATTGGCAGAGATATGTTTTGCTTCAAGCTCTTTCCAGATTCTAAAGAAAGAAAACTTCACAGCTTTGTGAGTTTCATGGGAGAAAAATTGCTTCCAGGCTTCGAGTTGCTTTTTTTCTGAAGAGGTGTCATTCGACACAGCTGACGATACCGGCACCAAAGTTTCATCCAAACTGACTGTCAGATTAAAGCGATTGGCGATGGTCAACACGGCATTGGCGCAGGCCAGGAAATACCGTTCGGAACTGCCACAGGTTTGGTCTTGTAACAGGTCTTCCAAAGCTACTGGGCCGAGGCCCGTCTCGGCCCAGTAGTCCTCAACGGACTTAACTTTGGAAGTGTCACTCACTGAACGTGACAAGGAAAGACTGACCCCCACGGCCAATACAAACAATGAAATGATAAACATGCGTAGTGAACTTATCACTCATCGCCTCCCGACTGATGCCCTGATGAGCAACGGTTGTGCCTGCCCAAATCCAATTGGTTCCCTTTTACGGCATGTTTGCGGTATTTTTTTCTAGGTTGAATAGGCGCCTAACAGGGTCTGATTTTGCCGCCCCTTTCCTTGTGCAATCGGCAATCCTGTAATAGGTTCAAAAGTATTCATTTCATTGGTTTTTTTGAAAATTTAGAAACTGGGTTTGACGATGATTATTGTAACTGGAGCAAATGGTTTTATTGGCAGTGTGATGGTGTGGGAACTGAACCAAAAAGGGTTCACAGACATTGTTGCCGTGGATTCCGTCGGTCTGGCCGAGCGCAATCTTTTGCGCAAACAAAAAATCAGTCAGTTTCTTTTAAAAGACGAACTGTGGAATTTCTTAGATTCTGAAAAAGCCAAAAAAGAAGTCACTTGGGTGATTCACATGGGCGCGTGTTCTTCCACCACTGAAACCAATAAAGAATTTCTATGGGAAAATAACACTTACTATACACAAAGAATTTTTGAATGGTGCACGGCCCACAAAAAATCAATGATCTATGCCTCGAGCGCTGCCACTTATGGTGCCGGTGAATTAGGCTTTGACGACACGACCGATCCTGAAAAGTTACGTCCATTGAATTTGTATGGTGAATCGAAAGTTTTATTTGATCGCTGGGCGGTGAAACAAACGCAGACACCTCCGCACTGGTATGGTTTGAAGTTCTTTAATGTC
>CAMLMF010000267.1 GCA_946480995.1 uncultured Bdellovibrio sp.
ATGCCGAATGGAGAGTTTGGAAATTACTTAAAGCGGAACGAAATCTTGCCGCACGCAGCATCGCCCAACTAGATTCAAAAACAGCGTCATGCCACATCAAAGTGTCACGAGGCACTTGAGCATAGGCTTCAATCGCGGCTTCCCAATCTTGTCTCTGATAAAGCGCACGAGCTAGACCCATTTGTGTGGCGACTTTATTCGTGTCCGTGACTGGAGCCCGGCGACGCGCATCTAACATTTTATTAAATGTTCCAACAGCCAAAGAGGTTTGGTTGGCTTCAAGTTCAGCTAAGCCTTTGTTAAAAAGAGCTTGGTAATACGTGCTACTGCCAAAGCTGACACGGCTGAATAAATCCGCAGCCCCTGAAAAATCACGATTGCGTAATTTGATTTCACCCAAACGATAATGAATCATGTCTTTAAGGTTGGCTGGGAAGTCATTTAAATCCACACGAGAAATCGCATAGTTCAAAATCGTATCATCCCCCAAAGCATCGGCTACGACCGAAAGTTTTTCGATCGCAAGCTTCGAATATTTTGGATGATTGGAGCGAATCACATCGACAAACTGAAACGCGGCCGTTTGATACAACTTAAGTTCAATCAGCATGGTCCCTAAGATGTACTTCACTTGTGGACGCTCGCTGGCTAATTCCGGGCGACGGCTTAATGAAAACAGATTGTTTGCCGCAGCATCGTACTGACCGGATTGGGCCATACGAAGGGCATCACTTAATTGATTTCTCAGTGTCGCTTCTCGCGTGTTCGAACTGCGCGGCGCTGTTGCGGGCGCGGCTTTTCTAAGCGCGGGACGTGCTTTGTTGTTTTGTCTTTGCGCCAGCGACATACTTGGCGCGGCAAAACTTGTGGCGATCAGGAGTAGTAAAATTTTTCTCATCGGTAACTAGCCTCCGGAAAGAACCAACTCATACCCACAGTGAGGAAGAGATTGTTGAAAGAGTTTTGTGTCCCGTCGATACCTTTAGCGCTAAAGAAATTCCAACTAAAATCCCAGCGCACAGCATAGGCTTTGCTTAAGGCAAAGATTTGACCGGTCGCTAAGTGGATTGTTCCCGCATTTTCACCGGACTGCGTGTTCGTCGTTCCGTAACCAGCAGAAAAGTACAAATCAAAAGGGACGATTTTTTCATTGAACCAAGTCATCTTTCCGTAAATTGGTACGTACATCACATCCAAACCAATATAGGACTTCGGATAAACCAAGTTTTCTGTCGCCACACCTTGGATGTCGCGCAATTCTTTGGTTGTTTCTCTTTCTGAAGTTGTTAAGCCAAAATAATTCAGCTCAAGACCCCATTGCTCCGTCATAAAGTAACCAGCCTTCGCAACCCCACCGATTGTATTGAAGAACGGATTGTTGGTTAAAACCGAGGCTCCACCAAAAAGCTGGAAGCGGCCTGTTTTCGGCATAAAACGTCTTTGAATGACAGACACTTCTTTAAAAGGAGCTAAAGTTCCTAAGCCTGAAAAGTCCGTCAGCGTATTGTCTTTTTCTTGGTAGGGCTGTGCCGCCTCACCTTGCGCTTTCGGTTTTGCTGGCGTGGATTTGTCCAACTCAAGCTCAATGACATCAAGATCATCTCCACTGCCGCCACCCTCTTGTGCGTGGACTCCCCAAGGAGCCAACAGCGAGAGCATCACAAAAATATAAATGCTTTTCTTCATTGCCATGTTCTAGCTCCCTTTAGAATAAGTACGACAAACCGATGTCTAAATTAGTTGAAAACAGAACTCGCTCAGAAAATTCGCTATAAGAAGGTCTTGCTGTTCCGCTGTGCATTTTGCTGCCTGCTAGGAAAGGCACAGGACCTTGATTGGCGTATAAACGCATATCAAAACGCATCGCCCAGTTTTTATTGAAATAAAATTTCTGCCCTAAACCGATGGCCACCGCAGGATATGTTTTATGTTCATACTGAACCACACCGACAGAGCCCGAACCGAAAAGCACCGTATTAAGAACCAAAGACTTGGTGACACTCATTTTTCCATAGAAAGCTTTTAAGTTATAATCACCCATGATCGTGTTCTTGGGCATTGGCGCTTTACTAAGATCCAAAGGTGTCGCCGGTGTTCGTTCAATTTGACGGGCGTAATCAGACAAACCCGACGCATTGTTGGCAAAGAAAACACCAAAGGCATGGTTTTCACTCGTGTTATAATAAACACCGATACCAAATTTACTAACATTGGCGATCGGCTCGGTCATCGCGTAGCCATAAAATACGTCCATGTCCCAGCGGCCGGCAGTATTGACGTTTCTGTTTTTAACGCTCACAGGTTTATCAAAAACTGGTAACACAGATTCCTGCGCCAACTCTTCTTTTGGAAGCTCTACGACTTCAGCAGCAAATGCCGCCTTGTGCAGCAGAAGTGCAGAAACAATAATCGCAACGGCTTTGAAACCATTTTTTAGCATGAATACCTACCTAGAGGAAAAAGCCCCATATTTATAGATGTAGTCACAAACTTCACGAACAGCTCCGCAGCCACCGGGCCTGCGAGTCACATAATCAGCAATCTCAATAACTTCTTCGACAGCCTCGGGCACGGTGGCGCCGAACGCTACAGAATCCAAAAGCGGGATGTCAAAAATGTCATCGCCCACATAAGCCATTTCATCGGGCTTACATCCGGATTCCTCTTGTAGGCGCAAGAATGAAGGCTCTTTGTCTAGCGCTCCTTCATAAAAATACTGAATGCCCAGTGCTTTCACTCGGGCGCGAATATCTTCTGCCTTAGATCCCGTAATCACTGCGATTTTATATCCGTTATCGATCAAACGTTTTATGCCAACGCCATCGCGGATTGAATAAAAGCGCCGCCATTCTGTTCCATCAAACCAGATTCGCGTGTCCGTTAAGACGCCGTCCACATCAAGGACCAACATCTTGATATTTTTCAATTTTGAAATTTCTAATCCCACTGAATCATTGTGGAAAAGAATACACAAGGCGGCAAGTGCCCTACCTTGATACAGGACTAAGGGTTGTATGCAAATCAGGACTTACGTCGGGGTATTGCCCTATTTACAGCCCCAAGCTCTGAGAGTGACCTTGTTCTGAAGAAATCCAAGCTCTTAAATAATCAGGAAATGCGGGTGCCTGTAAATTGAGATCGAGCACTTTCATCAATTCTTGTGGCGTCACCGAGCCACCTGATTTTTTTAAAAAGCGCGCACGAATCATCCCGACCGCAATAACTTGTCCGCGGCTGGTAAATTTATGTTCCAGAAATAAATATTTATCGTCCCAGCTGATCAACCGTGTACGAATCTCAAATTTCTGCAAAGGTTGCAAAGAACGACGGAAGCGAATGGTTTCCGCGGCAACCACTGGATACCATCCTTGCGCTGCAATTTTTTTTGCAGCACCCGCCCGAGTCATATAATCCATACGGGCTAAATCCTGTAATGAAAGATAAACCCCGTTATTCATATGTCTTAAGACATCTAAATCGGTAAACCACACACGAAACGGAGTCGCGCATTCGGCCATAACATCCACCGGGGTGCGGAAGCGTGAAAAGATGAGGATATGAAGAAGGCGAAAAAATAAATTCATAGGTTGAAGTCTCTGGGTTGAAATCACATTTGACTCAACAAACCAGCAATGGTCAAGTGACTGAGTAGATACAAAAAGGAGTCCCGGATGTTGAAATCTTTGCTGATCAGCCTAGCACTTGCAACCACCCTTATTTCTTGTACAAAGAAGTCTGAAACGCCAAGCGAGGACGCTTCAGCCTCTGCCATCACCGAGCTGATTGTCGGCACAGATGCCGCCTATGCGCCCTTTGAGGTCGAGAATCCTGACAAAACTATTCAAGGTTTTGATGTCGACATAATTAATGCGATCGCCGCGAAAGCCGGTTTTAAAGTGAAAATTGTGAACACGCCTTGGGAAGGCCTTTTTAATCAATTGGCTTCCGGGGACCGCGATATCTTAATTTCAGCTATCACAATCAGCGACGAGCGCAAAAAAGTGATGGCTTTTTCAGAGCCTTACTTTGAGGCCGTCCAGTTGATCGCCTTACCGGCAAAGTCAAAAGTCACAAAATTTGAGGGTCTTAAAAAATTAAAAGTCGGCGTGCAAATCGGCACTACGGGCGATGAAGTTGTCAGCCGTCTTTTAGGAAAATCAAACGCGAATATCAAACGCTTTGAAGGCACCCCTTTAGCCCTACAAGAACTTAGCAATGGGGGCGTTGATGCTGTGGTTGCTGACAATGGCGTCGTCCGCAACTTTCTAGCCAACAACACAGGTACATTTAAAACTCTTTCCGACACTTCTTTTTCAAAAGAATACTATGGCATTGCAGTAAAGCACGGCCGCGACGAGCTGCTGAAAAAAATCAATGACGCCTTAGCTGCCATTAAAGCTGATGGTACTTACGACACTATTTACAAAAAATACTTCGGCGAAGCAGCGCTTTAATGTTTGCGTGGTTTCGTACGGACATTATT
>CAMLMF010000268.1 GCA_946480995.1 uncultured Bdellovibrio sp.
GGGTAATGCCCTGAAGTTTACAAAAAAAGGTCATGTGCATGTCAGTGTGGAATGGATGGTGAAATCCGAGGAAATGCCTCGGGACCAAATTATCTTCCGAATTGAAGATACAGGTGTTGGCGTTGCAGCAGAGCACGCCGGAAAACTTTTCCAACCGTTTATGCAAGAAGATGGTTCCATCACGCGCAACTTTGGTGGCACAGGTTTAGGATTGGCCTTGTCGCGGCAGCTTGCTCGCGCTATGGGTGGTGATGTTGTTTTAGAGCAATCAGAGCAGGGCAAGGGCAGTACCTTCATGGTGCGTATCGATGCTACGCCTTTAGCTGATGTGACTTTTGTAAACACGCTGGATTCAGGCTTACAGACGAAACGAAGGAGTTTCCCGAAAAAAGGAGACAATCGCTTAAAAGGTATGCGCATTCTTTTGGTGGAAGACGTTGTCGATAATCAAGCTTTGATGGTGCACTTTTTAAATATCGCAGGTGCCGTTGTCGATGTTGCAAACAACGGACAAGAAGGTGTGAATAAGGCCTTGAAAGGCACGTACGATGCGGTTCTTATGGATATACAAATGCCAGTGATGGATGGTTATCAAGCAACACGTTTACTTCGTGAACAGAGCTATGAAACACCGATTATCGCTTTGACAGCACATGCGCTAAATGAGGAAATAGAAAAGAGTATCGAGTCGGGTTGCAATGATCATCTATCTAAACCTGTTGAGTTCAGTGTTCTGATTGAGCGTCTTTTAAAGTTAGCTCCACAAAAACCTAAGGAAGGGGAAATGCATGTCCAGTGAGATACCTGATGATATCCGCGATTTCATTCGTAGGAATATCGGATCGGTTTCTCTGTTAGAAGTTTTACTGCTGATGAAACGGAAGCCGAATAAAGAGTGGCGCGCTGAAGAAATTAGTTCTGAAATGCGCACCAACGTTTCTTATGCTTCATCACAGCTTGCAGAGTTAGCGACAGCAAAGTTAATCGTTCAGGGAAAAAACGGCGGGTTCGAGTTTCCCGCAGATTCTATCAAAATAGAAATTTTAGATCGTTTAGATATGCTTTATAGCAATCGACGTTCCACTCTTATCAGTTTCATTTATTCTCAACCTATTGATAACATCCGCGACTTTGCGAATGCCTTTAAAATCAAGAAGGACTGAACTCATGGCATTTTATGTATATCTTTTGTGTTCCCTTATGAGTTCGATCGTAGCTGTAATGCTGATGCGAGCTTACATTAGAAATCGAACTAATTTGTTGTTTTGGAGCAGTGCCTGTTTTGCTGGGATTGCTATCAATAACGTCTTGCTTTCGGTGGATTTTTTGCTGGGTCCCAGTTATGACCTATCGACGCTAAGAGCGTTTATTATTTTAGTTAGCATGTGCGTTCTTTTATTCGGTTTGATTTGGGATACGGTATAGTTATGGATAAGTCTGAAATGAATCAATTTATTTACGGTGCCGTGATGATGGGATCGTTAGTTGCTGGTACATTCTTCTTGAAGTTCTGGCAAAAGACTGAGGATCGCTTCTTTGCACTTTTTGCGTCTGCGTTTTATTTGCTGGCGATCGAGCGCTGTATATTCTTATTTATTTCCGCTGAAAACGAAGTACACACGTGGGTTTTCATATGCCGTTTGCTGGCGTTCCTCGCGATCGGTGCGGCGGTGGTGGAAAAAAATCGGCAGTAGGTAGGCCTTTTAGGCATAGCGGTTGCAATTCTCTTCTTTCGATGAAGAGCACACGTGCAGGTCTCATATTGAGACACTCAATTCAAATATTGCTGTTTTGGACTGGTCTACTGTCAGCCCCGTGGGCTGTGGCGAACAATTTTTGTTCCCGTGTTCTGCTTGAAAATGAAGTGCGACTTGCGGCAGTTATTCCTCAAGGCAAAGCCCTTCTGCCAGAGCAAACAGAAATGCTTCTTAAAAATGCTATCAATCCACAGCATATGACCTATTTGGCCAGCGGATCTGAGGGGCATGTCTTTTTGAATCAAAAAACGCAGATGGTGGTAAAACTTTTTAAGTCAGAATTTGATTTCAATAATTTATTGTGGCTTGAAGAAAATGTCTCCGCGAGCTTGTTGGCAGCTGGGTATAAAGTGGCGTCGACACTGATGGCGGATCCTCGTCATTTGGTGATACAGCATAAAATGTATGAAGGAATGACTTTAGGAAAGTTTTCTCGCCACTATCTGCACAATGATTCAGAGCTGTGGCAGTCGGTGTTTAATCAATATCGCAAAATCTTTAGAAAATTACGCAAAGATTTGCGCAGCCATCCTGACTTTGTTGATGAATCTAGCGCCGGGGACAGAGGCTATTTCGACACTCTTAGCGGATCATTTCAAGGTCCGCAAAGAGCCTATTTGCTTTTACACGAAGACAACATTCTGGTGACGGAAGTATCTCCAGGAAAATTTGAATTCACAGTGATCGATTTTCATTAAGGCGCAAAACTATTTGTTGTTCTTGCGATCTTCTTTGCGCTTTTCTTTCATGCGATTTTTGCTGTCGACAAAAACAACTGTCGGTTCGTGTTTTTGTGCGTCTTTAAAATCCATACCGCAATAAGAACAGATAATTACCAGGTCCCCACGTTGCACATGACGAGCCGCTGCGCCATTCAGGCAGATTTCGCCTTTTTTACCTTTGATTACGTAAGTTGAAAAGCGCGCGCCGTTGTTGCAGTTGTAAATATCCACGCGTTCGTTAATTAGTAAGCCCGAACTTTTAATCAGATCAGGGCAAATGCTGACAGAGCCTTCGTAATCTAGATCAGCCCCAGTGACGGTGGCGCGGTGGATTTTTGTTCTTAACATCGATACATTCATAAAAATTCCTTAAGTGTTGTATTGCAACGAGATGATCATGCCTTTTAAAACCAGGTCAGGGATGATTGCGTCGAATATCTTTTCTTTTTCAAATAAATAAGCAAATCCACCGGTGCCAATCACCAACGGTTTTTCGTCTTGGAAACATTCTCTGGTTAAGCGTTCGCTCAGTTCCTTAATTGTTCCTAAATGCCCATAATAAAGTCCCGACTGAATGCTTTCCACCGTCGAACGACCTAAGCCTTCGTGCATGGATGTGATTTCCACAGAAGGTAATTTTGCTGTTTTGCTTTCTAAAGCTTCCATGCACAGGCGTAAGCCCGCCACAATAGATCCGCCCAGATAGTCTTTGTCCTTGGTCACTGCACAGAACGTGGTCGCTGTTCCTAAGTCCACCAAGATCAAGTTTTTACCTGGATAAAGATGAGTTGCCGCAATCGAATTGGCAATGCGATCCGCGCCGACCTCTAAAGGATTGCGGTATTTTACTTTCAATCCAGTTTTCACCCCGGCCTGCAGAATGAAGGGGTTGATATTGAAGTACTTCATGCAGGCGCCACGCAGGGAATAAACCACTTCTGGCACAACCGAGCAGATCGCGATCTGTTTAATTTTCGCGGGATCAAAACCGTTTTCACGGATCGCTGTGCGCAAAAAGATTCCGGTTTCATCCGAAGAGGCTCCGCTTTTGGAATTCTTACGGAACGACAGAACCATTTTGTCTTTATCAAAAAGGCCGGCGTAAATCTGGGTGTTGCCGACATCAAGGCATAAAATCATAGTGCTTCCTTAGGCAAAATAACTTGCATCAACTCATTCGCTAATGTTTCCAGGCTTTCACAGGGAACTGTGGCCTTGGGACTGATCAGCGAAAATTTGTGCGTGCGGTTGACGATATCGATATCTGTTAAATCATTATGAACAACGAAGTCCGCGTGGGCGGACTTAAAGAGCTTATCTACCGCCGTTTTTTTGTCTTCCGCCGAAGCGTGACTGGTTAGTTTAAAGGCAATAACTTTGAGATCTTTATTTTTCGCGTAGTCGCGCAAACGGTCGACGATCTTGTGATTGCGCTTCAAATGGATATCCATGTTTTCAGCGTTCGAGCTGATTTTCTTCACTTCAAACGGAGAGTACTTCGTGCCAGCAACTTCGATGCTGTCGACAGAATAGTCGCTGACCGCAGCGGCGTGAATCACGTGGGTATAATCGCCCGCCCCTAAAAGTTGCTGCATTTTTTCATCAAGGCTTTTAAAGCTTGTGAAGTATACTTTGTGCGCGACTTGATTCGTCTTTGCGGACCCGTGGGCTTGCAGCAGGGTCACAGCAAAACCCATGTGTTCTAAAGTCTCTGCCAAAGTCACGCCGGTGCGACCGGAACTTAAATTTGAAATGACTCGGACCGTGTCGATCGGCTCTTGCGTTCCTCCAGCTGTAACTAAAACTTTGATTTTAGAAAAAGCCGAGGTTTTACCAGCAGGCGTTGCGGCCGCAGTCGAAGCCGCACCACTTGCTGAAGCAAAGGCAGACTTTTTCTGTAACGCCTGCAATGCCGACTGTAAAATCATATCTGGCTCAAGTAAACGGCCCCAGCCTTCTTCGCCACAAGCTAAG
>CAMLMF010000269.1 GCA_946480995.1 uncultured Bdellovibrio sp.
AAGATCACGTCCAAGCTGCCTGACATTTCGCCGGCTTCCACCATGCTGACATAGATGTTGGTAAAGACGTTAGGGTATTTCAACATGGCTTTGTGCAAGGTGGAACCTTCGTTCACCATGTTCTTACAGTCCGCCAAGGCTTCAGATAAAACCGGATTTTCCACTTGCTCTGATACTGCAGTTAAAGCATCGACCAAGGGGATATTGGCTTTAATGAGCGTTGCCAACTGACGAGTCATCAAAGAAAGTTCTTTGACGCCGACTTTGGCGTTGGAACGGGAGCTCTGCTTCTTTTTTGGGTCTATTTTTTTTCTATCGCGAATATCGACAACATAAATATTATCTTTTTTAAGTTTCGCGCGGGCCGCACGTAAATTTTCAGAGTCGATGACTCCTTTTACGTTTTTTCCGTCTCTGGTAAGGCCCTTGTATTCAAAAATAGGCATAACTTAATCTTCCATTTTTTGTGCTGCTTCAGCTTGTGCGCCTTTCGGCGCTTCAGCACTGCCGACATCCGGCGCCGTTAAATATCTAGTTGAGTATTAGAAGTCAGTTCTTCAATGGTTGTCACGCCGGCCAGCACCTTTTGGATGCCATGGTCACGGAAAGTCTTCATGCCATTCAATACAGCCTGCTTCTTGATCGTATTACCGTCTTTTTTCTGCATGATTAACGAGCGTACGTCGTCGGTTACAACTAAAAGTTCACTGATTGTGGTACGGCCCGAGTAACCTTTTTGATTGCAGTGATTGCAACCCATTGCACGACAAATATTGCCATTTTTAGCTTCTTCTTTCGTGATACCTAAAAGTTGCAACTCAAATTCAGAAGGTTCATAGGGTGCTTTGCAATGCGGGCATAACAAGCGCACCAGACGCTGAGCCACCACACCTTGAATCGATGTTGCAATCAAGAAGGGCTCGACACCAAAGTCAATCAGGCGGGGAAAGGCGCCAGCAGAGTCATTTGTGTGCAGAGTAGATAGAACCAAGTGACCCGTCAAAGAAGCTTGAATCGCAAGTTCCGCGGTTTCCAAGTCACGAATCTCACCGACCATGATAATGTCGGGGTCTTGACGCAGGAAAGATCTTAAACCGGCAGCGAAAGTTAAGCCGATTTTCGAGTTCACCTGAACTTGGCCGATACCGTGAATACGTTGCTCCACCGGATCTTCCACGGTCAGGATGTTGACGTCAGGTTTATTCAATTTAGAAAGAGCACCGTACAACGTCGTTGATTTACCGGAACCCGTGGGGCCCGTCACCAAGAAGATTCCGTAACTGCGTGCTAATAAATCATCCAAGCGATCTAGGTTTTCTTTTGAAAAACCTAATTGCTGTAATTCAAGAACGATGTTGGATCTATCTTGAATACGCATCACCACACGTTCACCGTGGGCGGTCGGAACGGTGGAAAGACGAATATCGATGTCTTTGCCGCCGACCTTCAAAGGAATACGACCATCTTGCGGCAAACGTTTTTCCGCGATGTTAAGATTCGCCATAACTTTGATACGGGATGTGATCGCGTTTTGTAGCTTCTTAGGTGGTTTAAAGACGTCGAACAAAATACCATCAGTACGGAAGCGCACGACGATGTCTTTTTCATAGGGCTCAATATGGATATCCGACGCTTTTTCTTTCACGGCACGGAACAAGAGACTGTTCACCATCTTGATCACCGGCGCGTCATCTTCGCCAGCCTCTAGAAGATCCACGATCGGATCATCTAAGTCGTAATCTTCGTCCGCGATTTCATCTAAACCAGAAAGATTCGCCGTGCTTTTCTCGTAAACTTTATTGATCGCATCTTGGATACGGGGTGTGGTTGTGATCAAGGGGCGAACTTTTTTCCCAAACAGAACTTTTAAATCATCCAAAGCCTTTAAGTTCACCGGATTGCTAGTTAAAGCCGTCAAAGTGTCCGCTTCGTCTTTATACGGAAGGATGTTGTGCATTTTGGCGTAGTTGATCGGGATATCTCGGATTAGGTCAGCAGCGATATCGCTGATCGGGATGTCACGAATAAAGTCTAATCCCAATTCTTTGCACAGGTCGGCCACCAGCTCATCAGCTGTCGAAAACTCTTTATTAGCTAAAGCTTCGCCTACGGTGACCGGACGGACCACCGAAGGATTGGTAAGAACAGAGCGAATCTGATCTTGCGTCAGGGACGTTGCTTTAGACAAAATCGTTTGAATATCCAAAGAGGCCATTAAATTCTTTCCTTACTCTTCAGAGACAGGGTTTGGATCAGCAGCACCAAGTCCCTGAGCTCTGCGGTGGATTTCATCCATTTTCTTGCCAAATGGATCAACTCCGCCTTGGGCTTTGATGAAATCAATGCGCTCATTTAATTTCGTTGAAACAACTTCGTTTGATTGCGCTGAGTTTTTAATAATTCTTGGTGTTAAAAAGACCACCATGTTTGTTTTATCTTTCACGATCGTGCGCGACTTAAACAACCAACCCAAGATAGGAATATCGCCTAACAAAGGCACCTTGGTGATTGATTCGATATCTTGTTCACGCATCAAACCACCCAGGATCGCTGTGTCGCCATTGTTCACGTTGATCACGGTTTTGATCGAACGTTTCGCAATAGGTTGAGTTGAGTCTTGGAAGGCTTTCGGAGTACTTGCTGTCGATAGCTGAGAAACCTGTTGTTTGATCTCCATGCGGATCGCGTTCGTCGCTGGGCTGATAAATGGTTTCAAAGTAAGCTTGATTGTCGCGTCCTCAAACGTCGGTGTTGTGATGGTCGCGCCAGTTGTTCCCGTTGACGACTGTGTAGAGCCAGTGACGACTTTATCGCCGACTTCGATTTCACCCTCTTGATTGTCCAAAGTCATTAACTGTGGAGTCGAAAGGATGTTGGCCTTCTTTGCCGTCTTTAGGAAGTTGATAAAGCCCAAAAGGCTTGGGATCTTTAATGTTGTCTTAGAAACCGGGTCTGTGACTTCAACAACTTTACCTTCGCCGAAACCAATCACGGCGCCACTGCCGCCGGTCGGGCTCATCAAAGAGTTCAAGCTGTCTGCACCCATGCCATTAAAGCCTGCTTTACCGTAACCGCTGTCGCCGTATTTATAGTAACCCACACCCCATGATGTTCCGTCGTTGGCGCTCATCTCCATGATGATTGCTTCAACGAAGACTTGATCGCGTGGCGTATCGATTTTATTTAAAAGGTTCAAAACGATTTCGTAATCTTGTTTGCTGGCCGTGATGATTAAGCTGTTGGTAGTTTTGTCACCAACAATCTTCACATCGCCACCAAAGATCTCTGTCGGCGCTTGCATTTGTCCGCCCACACCAATCGGGGACAAAAGACTGCCTGTCGTCTGTGGTTTTGGTGTTGCGTCTTTGGTAACGCCAGTTAAAGTCTGCGCTAACTTTTCAGCGTCGCCATTTTTTACGCTATATACGTAAACGCCGCCAGATTCTTCAGCGCGGATTTTAAAGTCTAATTGCGAGATCAATTTTTTGATACGCACGATGCCGGACTTGTTACCAACAACGATGATCGAATTTGTACGGTCATCGGGGATAGCCATAAAGAAGCTAGCACCTTGTTGTGACGAAGCGCCTGTAGAGCGTGAAAAGCGGGGAACGCCAGCTGTGAAAGTTCCGGGAGCGCTGCCTTGCGCTTTATTGCCTTTGTTGACGATTTTATCTACAAGGTCTGCAAGGTCTTTTGATTTTGCGTACTTAATAGGGATCACTTCAAGTTGTTCTTCAAATCCTGGAACGTCCAATTGGCCGATGATTTTCATCACGCGGTCGATGTTTGAGCCGTAGTCAGAGATAATGATTGAGTTCGTTGGTTCATAAATATTCATCTCACCATCTTTCGATGGCAAGATACGCAGATCACGGTTCACTTGCGCTGCTGAGATGTGCTTTAAGTGAATAATACGTGTGATCATTTGGTCGGAATTTGGATAATAAGCACCCGAGAACGTTTCGATATTGTCGCGCTGGGCATTTCTTGCGGACTTCACTTTTAAGAAGCCACCAGAAGGAACCACGGTGAAACCGTTGATCGCCAACGCTGATAAGAACGCTTTGTAAGCTTCCGCCACGGTGATTTTTGAAGGAGCAGTGATGGTGATTTTACCACGCACACCCGGATCGATGATAAAGTTCTTACCAGTCAATTCGCCGATCGCTTTGATTAAATCTGTGATTTCCACATTCGGAAAGTCAAAGGACTCAATCGTTTCTGGAAAGTTGGCATTATTGATGTCTTCCAAAGAAGCTTTGGCAAGTTTATCTTTCGTCGCTTTATTTAGAATATCAGCCGAACCCCGCGCACCACCAGCGGCCGGAGCGCCCCCAGAGTTTGTATTCGAGGGAGGAGAGGGCAGAGATGAGTCACCAAAATCAGGTGGCGGCGGTGGTGGCGGAAAATCCTCGAATTGAGCATTCGCTGTC
>CAMLMF010000270.1 GCA_946480995.1 uncultured Bdellovibrio sp.
ACAGCCTCATCTTGGCTCATGATAAAAAAGCCAATGCCTATTATTCATATGATCAAAACAACGCTCAAATTAAGGTTGATTCTTCTGGCGACATTACAGAGCTAACCAGCAATGATATCTCTTGCAAAAACATTCAGATGGAAGACAGGCTGACAAGTCTAGCAGAAAAATATTCTTGCACGCTTCTATCTGAGTCATACACGGCTCAGACAAAAGCAGACCTACGCGAATTCGATCAAATTATTCCAAACATGGATATCACTTTTACAGAGGGCTTTGCTGCTGTTGATGTTCACTATAAAAGCCATAGCTTCAGACACAGATTCCATAATCGTAAAGGAATTCTTGAGCCTAGAGGAACAAGTTTTCACTACATAACCAGCACTACATTGCAGACGAACAAATGGGAAGTTGCGGGCTCCATCAATTGGGATACCTACAATCGCTCTCCGCGAAGTTCAGACTTCGAATTTGCATTTAACCGCAGAACCAAACAACTTACGGCAAAAGATATTGGCCCGGGTAACCGTAGAGTCGATGCAGCCACTTATCAGTGTCGCTAATATCATGAATGAGCCAAAGCCCTTCGCTTTCGATAGCCTTTGACTCATTCACATTTCGATCTCCGGCCGTGAAATAAACTAGCGCGGCCATAGGCTGCTAACGCGACATATCTCTATTTACGAAAATCGCTGGCTTGGGCTTTGCATTGCCTTGGTCTGGTATCTATTTGCAACCAGATTCAACCAAGGAGTTCTTCATGACAGCACTTTTGAAAAAGTATTTTGCACTTTATTTAATCACTTTCTTAGCCGCGGCCAACCCTGCCAAAGCAGAAAGCATCTATCAACAAGTTGAGTTCAGTAAGCAGTACCTTGTGCAGACAAAGCTTCTGGATTTTACCAATAAAACAACGGTCCAATTTAATTCTCAACTGAGTTCTGCAGATTGCAAAGGCATCGTAAAAAACGACGCCTACTATTGCCAATCTGGGGATTGCAAAGCTTTGACTAGAAATGACTCTTATTATGCGGACTCGAATGACGTCAAAGCCCTGCTTAAAAAAGATTCCTATTACTGTGACTCTGCTGACTGTAAGGCTTTCGCGAAAAAAGATGCGTACTATTGTGAATCAGGCGATTGCAAGGCGTTTATCAAAAACGACGCCTATTATTGCGATACTGGTGATTGTAAGGCCTTTATCAAGAACGATGCGTATTACTGTGATTCCGGCGACTGTAAAGCCTTTGTCAGAAACGATGCGTATTACTGTGATTCTGGAGACTGCAAAGCGTTCATTAAAAATGATGCGTACTATTGCAGCTCAAGTTCTTGCAAAGCCTTCCTAAAAAAAGACGCTTATTACTGCGAATAAAGATTTAACAAGCAGACAACTTGCTACTGGCCCTGCTCTTGCGGGGCTAGAATTGTCGGCGTTTGTTTTTTAATTGCGTCGTATTCTTGATCTAAATTCTTTTGCTGTTGCTTGCGCTTTTCTTCCGCTTGTTTTTTCAAGTCACCTTGAGCTTTCTTGTTTTCATCGTAGCGTTTGCTGTAATCACGGTGCAACTGATTGAACTCATCAGTTTTTGCGCGGATATAATCATCAAAGTTTTTACGTTTGTCGCGGGTATTCGCTTCAAACTCGTCCCGCTTTTCTTTTTGGTCGGCGTAAAAGTCTTTGCGCTTACCTTCTAAGTCATCAAAGAATTCTTTGCGTTCGTCAGAACTGGCTTTGCGTTTTGCGAAGTCCTTGCGCTGATCCGCTTGTTGCTTAGAAAAGGCTTCGCGCGCCTTGGTTTGTTCCTTGCTGAACTTTTCGCGTTCTTTGGTCATGTCTTTGTTAAACATTTCGCGCTTTTTATTGATGATGCTAGAAAACTTGCTGCGCACTTCCGAAGGATTTTTAGAAAGGTCCGACATCATTTGATCCATGAAGGCTTTTTCGTCGTTTTCTTTTTGGCGCTCGGGTGGGATGTCTTTACGTAATGCTTCAAAGGCTTCACGATCGGCTTTTAAGGAATATTTTTCATCGACCAAAGTCGGCTCTTCTGCCGTGGCGAAGGAAGCAGAAAGAAAAATGAGCGAAAGCAGCAATACAACCAGGCGATTCCCCGACTTTTGTCGGTTTGTTTCTTGAAACGATGAGACTTTGACTGCATTTAAACGTGATAAACTCATGTTGTGCTCCTGTTTCGGCGTTGAAAAATCTAATTTTGAGAATAATTGGACTCTAACGAAAACACAACCCACCGATAAGTTGACCATATGTTATACGGACGAAGAGTCATCGAACCACAACGAGTATCCCAAGGACCTGCCTCCCGCCGGTTTATTCTGAATAAAGCATTTCAGTATAAATACTGTTGGTACATGGTCACTGCGGTCGTGGGTGGTGCGGTTTTATTCCTGCTGCCGTCTTATTTCTTTATTAATCAGAATTACAACCTGTTCACAAGCCTTGCCTATGATACACACCCACACTTGGTCCAGCACTTAGAGCGTGAAGTGACGTGGTTGCGCATCTTCTTAGCCGCAAGTTTTCTGTTTCTGACGGGTGTGACCTTATTATTAAGCATTCGCATGACCCGCAACTTGCTTTCGCCGTTAATTATGATGGAAAAGCACATGCACAAGTTGATGTTGGGTCAATGGAACGTGCCTGACTATCCGATTCCAGAAGAAGACGACTTCCGCGATCTTTCAATGACCTATGACTATTTCTATAGATCATTAAAAGCCAATACAGAGACTGAATTAAAACTTTTAGAAAAACTAAGCATCGACCCACAAAACCGTGAGGCCTATGCCGCTTGGAAACATCTTTTATCTGAAAAAAGATCTCGCCTGGGGATTCAAGAAGAGTTTATTACTAGCGAGAACGTCTTAGAGTTGAACGAATTTGATCAGAAACGTCGCGTTTCTTAATCGCTTCGCGTTTGTCATGGGTCTTTTTACCCTTAACCAAAGCGATCTCTAATTTAGCGCGACCCTCTTTAAAATAAATTTTCAAAGGCACGCACGAGTACCCTTTTTCGCGAAGGGCGCCGAAGATTTCATCCAGCTCTTTGCGATTCAAAAGTAACTTGCGCAGTCTTTCAGGGGCGTGATTGTTGTAACTGGAAGCTTTGTATTCGGCGATATGGGCGTTTTGTAAAAACGCTTCGTCGCCCCGGAAACTGATATACGAATCCTTCAATTGAACATCTTTGGCACGCAAAGATTTCACTTCGCTGCCCATCAGCTGCAGACCCGCTTCGTAGGTTTCTACGATCGTATAGTCAAAGCGAGCTTTTTTGTTCTCTTGAATGATCAGGATATTGCTCATGGTTCCAGTCCAAATTTCTTATACAAAGTCACAAACTGCGCCGGGCTTAATTCTTCCGCGCGAGCGGTTTCTTTAAAGCCAAGCTCTGCCAGCCACTGGATCAGTGACTCTTCAGTTACTTTCTTTTGTGATAAAAGACCAGCCAAATTTTTCTTTAAAAGCTTACGTCGCTGCGCGAATGCCGCTTTTACGAATTTCAGGAAAGCCTCGCGGTTCTTGATGTCCGAGGCAAGGCGCGTGAACGCCAAGACACGACTGGCAACCTTCGGAGCCGGATCAAAATCACGGGGTCCTGCTTCAGTTACCATATGCATTTTCCAGAAAGTTTGTGCAATCACACTAAGTAAGCCGTAATGGTCGGACTGTGCGGCCGCACGGATTCTTTGCGCGACTTCTTTTTGGAACATCAGCACCATGTGTTCCGGTCCGCGATTTTCAATCGAGCGATCAATCACGATGCTAGATGAAATTTGGTACGGCAAATTGCTGACAAAGACCAATTTTTTGTCGGAGTAAAATTGTTCCCATGGCAGTCGCAAAGCGTCCTCTTCCAGAACGTTCAAACCTTTTTCTTTCCAGTAGGCGGCAATCACGCGATCTAATTCGATCACGGTTAATGGCACATTCATCTGTGAAAGATAATCCGTCAAAGCACCTGGGCCTGGACCGACTTCGACTAAAACTTCGGGTTGGAATTCTTTGACTTGATTGATGATTCTTTCAATCACCGTGTCGCTGACCAAAAAGTTTTGGCCTAAAGATTTTCTCGCTAAAATGCCGAGCTCTTCTAAAGCTTTATTTAAACGTTCGCGGGCTTGGCTCATCGAAAATCCGTTGTTAAAGCTTGTGGGGACGGTCCTAAATCTAAATTTGAAAATTCACCGGCATTCATTCTTAAAATCCCGGCGTAACCAATCATCGCTGCATTGTCAGTGCAATAACGAATCGGTGGCACGACCAGGCTTAAACCCTTTTTCTGTGCCCACTCTTCAGCGCGCGCACGCAAACGAGAATTGGCACTGACCCCACCCGTTAAGATGACACGTTTGGCGCGAAAGATTTTTGCGGCTTTGTCTAATTTTGCAATCAACACATCGACAATCG
>CAMLMF010000271.1 GCA_946480995.1 uncultured Bdellovibrio sp.
ACCCCAAATATCTAGTTCTGATTTTTTCTCTTCGTGTCCTGGTTCTTTTTGTCGATCAAAGATCACCAAGCCACCAATAAATAAAGCAATAAGACCCAGTGGCAAATTAATATTAAAGATTGATCGCCACCCTAAAGTGTCCGTCAGATAGCCACCTAATGTTGGACCAATCGTGGGTCCAATCATCACACTCATCCCGAAGATCGCGCCGGCAATGCCCGCTTTTTCTTTCGGGAACTGTTCATAAATCAAAGTTTGCGACGTCGGCAGCAAGGCGCCACCCGCAAGACCTTGCAAAATTCTAAACACCGTTAATGTTTCAAGATTGGGCGCTAAACCACAGGCCACTGAAGTCAGCGTGAATAACAATATACAGCCCAAGTAATAAGTTCGACGCCCAATGCGTTCGCCCAACCAGGCTGAAACTGGCAAAACAATGGCGTTGGCGATCGCGTATCCGGTGATCACCATGCTGATGTCTTCTAAGGTCGCCCCTAGATTACCCATCATGGTCGGCAAAGCCACGTTCACAATAGAAGCATCGATGATTTCTAACAACGAGGCCATCACTGCGACTATAATTATCAGCACGCCTTCTTTTTTCATAAAATCCTTAGTGCTTGTAAACTTTCACAAACGCGGACAGGCCCGCACGCAAAGTCGACATTTCTTCATCCGACAGATTTTCAAATTTAATTTTTACTGGAACACGTTGCACAACTTTTGTGAAGTTGCCGGTGGCATTGTCAGGCGGAAGCAGCGTAAAAGTGGCCCCCGTTGCAGAACTCACCGCTTCGACAGTGCCCACAAATTTTTTGCTAGAAATTGCATCCACAGAAATATTCACTTTTTTTCCGATGTGAACATCTTCAATTTCAGTTTCCTTAAAGTTCGCCGTCACCCAGCGTTCGCTCGCATCCACAAAACCAATCAAAGGCACACCAGGTGCCGCCAACTGCCCAACTTCCACGGCCTTTTTGGCGATGAAGCCATCAGAAGGCGCCTTGAGTGTCGTGTTTTCCTGATTTAGTTCCGCTTGGGCGACCTGAGCCGATAAAGCTTCGAACTTTGCTTTAG
Organism: uncultured Bdellovibrio sp.; assembly: GCA_946480995.1. The sequence goes on from CAMLMF010000271.1 coordinate 1,078, forward strand.
ACTCTGCCAAAGCGGTTGCCGCCGCATCGTTTTGTTGTTGCGAAACGACACCTTTAGAAAATAGCTCTGCAATGCGATGTTGGTTTTTTTCAAGGTCGCGCTTACGCGCTTCTAAAGATGACAATTCGCCCTTGATCTGACGAAGGGTGTTTTTATAGTCGCGGTCATCAATTTCACACAACACATCACCTTTTTTTACTTTAAGACCCTCCGTCACATGCACCGCTTTGATGTAACCGCCTACTTTTGCAGCGATCATCACGGAATGTGCTTCAACCTGCGCATTATCTGTCGTCACATAGGTCATATGTTCATAAACGAAATAACCTGCGCCTAAAACAGCGATCACACCCACTATCGATAAAATCTTTTTCTTTTTGTCCATGTTACACCCTTAATATAAATCTACTAATTTAATACCAGTGCTTAATTCTAAATTAAACACAGCCTCTAAAGCGCCAATCTGAGCATTCACAGCCCCCGCTTTAGCACGAAAAAGCTCCGCTTCGGCATCAAGAACATCGGTATTAGTTCTTGCTCCGACTTTATGTCCCTCGCGAGAAAGACGCACACTTTCTTCTGATTTTGAAATGTCACTTAAGCGCGCCTCATACACCGTACAAAAGTAAGCATACTTGCGCTTCCAAAACTCAAAATCTCTCTGCGCTTTAAGCTCTGCTTGGCGCAAAGACTTTTCTGCTTGGTATCTTTGCTCGATGCTTTGTTTGGACTTGGCTATCGAAGTCATGCCATCAAAAAGATTCCACGTCAGAGTTAAACCATATTGATAGGCATCACGATAATTGTCGTAATCATCAAAGCGATCATTTCTGTTGTTATAATACTGATATTGACCCACCAAAGCGATGCGTGGCACCCAAAAGCGCTCCGCTGAGTTTTCCTGGTAAGAAAAACCTTCTGATTTTTTTCTTAAGGCTTCCAAATCCGGGCGTTGAGCTGCGCTAAACTCTTTCACCTGGGTTGCCAAGGCGGCTTTTAACTTTGGCAAATCCCCCTGCACTTCCGAGACATCTTTGTCCAAACCTAATGCCTCACTCAGGCGCGCCCGCGTGATCTCGACATTATCGATGGCATTTAGAAGCTCTGACTGGGCTTCACTCATTTGCACTTCAACGCGCAGAACATCATAGTTTGTACTAGAACCCACTTTTTTGAAAAGGCGGACGTCTTTCAGATGATCTTCTAAAGTTCTGACATTTTGTTCAGCCACTTGCTTTAACTGGATTGCGGCCACTGCTTTATAAAATAATAATGAAACTTCCCGTTCTACTTGGAACTTGGCCCAGTTTGCTTCTTCTTTGGCAGACTGTTCAAAGGAGTTCGCGCTGAGATAGCGGTTAGTACTTGAAAAACCATCAAACAACGACCACTGCGCATTAAGATACAGGTTACTGGAAGGAATCACCTGCGGAATCGAGGCCGGGGCCCCGCCTAGGTTGATATCAACCAGGGCATATCTTTTATCAAAAAGATAACTGGCATTCGCTGACAAGGTTGGCAGAAATCCCGAATATGATTCGGTCGTCTTCCAACTGGCTTCGCGATATTGAGAATCTGCTTTTTGAATTTTAGGAGAATGTCCTAAGGCTTCTTCGACGGCTTCTTTTAAATTCAGCCCTTGCGCTTGCGCAGACAGGGGGCCAAATGCAAGAAGGCTCCAACTCATAACATGAACCAACTTCGTAACGGCTTTCATACACCACCCAATAATGTAAGATGGTTGTACGCCCAAATCGTTTGCTTCGCAAACGATTTGTGTTACGATCAATTAGTTATCAGGGAGGTTTCATTTGAAGACAAAAGACGCAAAAATCACCGGACTTCCGGGCTGTGAAACCGTCGGCGTACATCCTATTTTAAGAGTCTACTTCGGATATTGCCTGACTAAAGCCGCCCTTAAACATCGCCTTCTTTTAACTGAACGCCTGTCGAAGTTTAAACTGATCACTCCTCAACTGGGCATCATGAAGCTTTTAGAAGTCTTAGGCCCCACCAGCCAGATCTCTTTAGGTCAAGAAATGCATATTGATAAAGCCTCGATGGTTAAGTTTATCGACGGCCTAGAACAACAAAAGTACGTACGCCGCACAACCGACACCAAAGATCGCCGAATTAAGCTGGTGGAACTCACCGCGAAGGGTCTAAAGGACCTCAAAACACTGGCGACAATTCGCCAGACAGCTGAGGACGATTTCTTAGCTCCGCTTTCAGAGAAAGAAAAAGCTCAGCTGCGCGAGTTGATTGCTAAATTAATTTAGAGACAAGAATCACTAACGACTCACGCTCGTCACCATACAGGTCTCATGATCAACGAAGACCTTCCACGAGCTTTGCACTCCCGAATAGCTAAAACGAATCTTGTAAAAATCCGCCGTACTCAAGGGAACGATCTCGCGAGTTAAAAAGGCACCCCCGCCAGTTAACATTTCCATTTGCGTAGCGGCAAAAATAGCCTTCACCTCTCGAGAGGCTTCCGAACAGACTTCGGCGCCGGCTTGAATTGAACACATTGACAGCATTAATATTAAAACTTTTTTCATAAGTTCTCCTTGAAAATCGTTTTATTTTAATCGCAAATTTATGTAAATATTTCTTTTTTGACCGCCTAATTATAATCATAATGATTTAACTCATGCATTTTTTGAATCATTTTGATATTTTTTAATCCCTATGGAAAACGCAGAATATCAGATTGATGACTTAGATCGTAAAATTCTTAAAGAGCTCTTCAAAGATGCGCGCGCTTCTTATGTCGACATTGCCAAAAAATTACATGTTGCGAACGCGACGATTCACCAACGTGTTAACAAACTAAAACTGCACGGATTACTGAAAGGCTTTCAACCTGTCTTGGATGAAAGCAAATTCGGAAACACAGTCACTTCGATTATTGGTATTTACTTAAAGAATGCGAAAGACTCACAAGCTGTCCTAAACAAGCTTGAGAAGTTTCCTGAAGTACTTGAAGCCTATTACACAACAGGTTCCTATGCGTTGATTTTAAAAGTGGTTTCGAGCGATATCCAAAACTTCAAAGGCTTTTTGATGGACAAACTTCAAGAGATTGCCGAAATCCAATCAACGGAATCTTTTATATGCCTGTCCCAACCAATAAAGCGCGCGCAGAAGCTTTTTTAAACAACACAGAGCTTATTCCACTGGGTTTGCAGTCAGCTTATGAAGCTCCGCAAGTTTCTCCAAAGTCTCCATAAGACTTTTTCGTTCGCCTTTCGAAAGCACTGAAAAAAAAGCCTCGTCATTTTCATCTGCTATTCTCGCAAGCTTGGGCACAAGCTTTAGCGCCTCGGCGGTGAGC
>CAMLMF010000272.1 GCA_946480995.1 uncultured Bdellovibrio sp.
CTTCATATGTCGATATGGCCCGTGGCTTTGCCAAGCTCTTAGGAATCAACTTAAGCCTGAACTTTGATCGACCGTATCTGGCCAAGTCGGTGCCGGAAATTTGGCAGCGTTGGAATATCACTTTGGTGGCTTGGCTTCGTCACCACATTTACGTTCCTTTGATGTTAAAAACTAAAAACATCCATGTCGCCACCTTTGTCGTCATGCTGCTGATCGGGATGTGGCATGGCGTTTCGTGGCAACTTCTGTTGTGGTCGGTGTATTGGACGATTCTTTACGCTGTTTATTATCAGTTCCGCATTCGCGGCTGGAATCCCTTACGCAATGCCGTTCTTCAGCGTGGGTTGATGCTTTTGCTGATGAGCTTCAGCACTTTATTCTTTATGGCGCAATCAGCAGAGCAAATGCAAAGTATGATTTTAAATCTGTTTAAGTTGAATACCAGTTCAGCGCCACTTCTGGTGGGCTTTTCAGCACAGAACCCGATTTTCCCTATCTCGATTCTAGCAACCTGTGTGATGCTGGCCTTTGAAACCCAAACCCCGGATAAGTTGCAAAAAAGATCGCTAGTCTCCTTAGGCGCTTCTGCTTTTGTTTTGATTTTTTTAACTGTGGTGTTCGCTGTTTCGAATAGCCAGGCATTTATTTACATGAGGTTTTAATTGAAAAGCGTAAAGGGTTTTATCATTCTTGCAATTCAAGCCCTGATCCTTTGGCTTTTCCAGTACTATGTCAGTCCTACACTATTGTATGCCTCTGCATTTGGAACGTCGCAGACGCCTCTTTTTATACATTGGCTGGCGATTATTCCTGGAATTCTTTTGGCAGGTTATTTTGTGCCCTTGGCCTATCGCGCGTATTTTTACTTTTTTGCGGCACTGCTGATTTTGCAAAATGGGTTTTTAGCCTTGGCCATCGCAGGACTGAGTGTGGCTTTTTATGCAGCGACAAATTTTCGCAAAGAAAGCAAGTGGGTGTCCTGGGGTCTCTTTCTTTCTGTTTTTGCCGGGATTGCTTCAAGCAGCTTTTTCTTTCTGCACAACTCCTCTGTTTGGGCGTGGCTGTGGCTGATGGTTCATGTCAGTTGGGGGTTAAAATTGTTGGCGTGGATCACCAGTGTGCGAGTTTATAAGTATTCGTATAGTCACACCGAGTTTCTTGATTATTTTTTCAACCCTGTGTTTTTCTTTTTCACCAATGACCTCAATGTACTAACCCCAAAACGTTTTATCGAATCCACGCCGCAAAAGTTCTCTGACTCACAAAGTATAGCGTCGTGTTTACAACTTTTGGTGACGGGCCTCGCGTTGGTGACTGTTTACGGATTCTTGCAGCGATATTACTTTATGAACTTAGGCCAAGTGGGTGTTGCATCCCATGCCATCATCGGTGGCGCCATTAGCATCTTTACTGCGATTGTCTTTCATGCGGCCAACGTCTTTATACAGATTTCGCTGCTTAGAGCCCAGGGTTATGACCTGGTCGTTGATATGAATAAGCCTTGGCTGGCTTCTTCGCCTATGGATTATTGGAAGCGCATGCATTTTTATGTGCGCGAATACATCTTTGAAATCATCGTTCGCCCGGTTTTGACCACGCTTCTAAGGCATCAAAAAAGCACGCGCTTTGTCAAAGTTCTTAGTGTGGTGCTGTTGTATTTTCTTTTTACCTGCACGCAGTTAGGTTATCAGCCTTTCCGGCAAAATCGTCCATTGCAGGTGGGCTTTTTAGTGACGGGTGTTTTTATGGCCATGATTATTGTGCCAGAGTACCTTTCGCGTCAGACTCAGATTGAGTTTTTCTTTAAGCACAAGTACTGGGGGCGGATTCTGACATTTGCGATTTTACTCGCGGGATATTCCCTGATCTTTTCTTTCCGCTCGGGCTTTTAAATCTGAAAAATGAATTTTCCCATTCGGCATCCGTGGCAGCTCAGGCAGGATGATGTACTGGCGAGGTCTTAAGGGCGCGGAAAGATCTTGCTGTAAGGACATTTCGAGCTTTTGTTTCAAGTCTTCAGGGACTGGATCCTGTGGGACGATGAAAGCGATCAGTTGTTGACCGTGGCGAGGGTCGGGGACTCCCAGTACGCAGCACTCTTTAACCCAGGGTAAGTTGATAAGCGCGGATTCTACTTGGCGGGCATGGAATCTAAAGCCATCAACGCAAATAATGGAATGTTCGCGACCCTGCAGCAAAACTTCCTTCGTGTTGGAAACATCGCCGTGATCTTCCGTCGGAAACCAATCGCCGACGCGCAGGGGGACAAGATGTCCTGCACGCATTTTAAAATCGGCGACACCCGGGCTGCAAACCGAAATAAATCTGTTGTGACTTTTAATCTGAAAATTCGTAAATGCGTGACCCACACTTTGCGTGGCCCGCGGTAACGAGGCTTCCACTTTGCAAAGAATATGTCCTATTTCCGTCATCCCATAGCGCATAAAAAGTTTTAAGCCCTTTTGCGACAAGGCATTCACTGTTTTTTCATTTAACGACATGCCACCAAAATAAGTCGGCAAGGGATGGGGGCTTAAGTGAGATTCCTCAAGACTTTCGTTAAGAGACTGAAGATAAGCCGGCGACGTTATTAAAAGTTGTAAGGCATGACTTGAAATAAATTCTTGCAGATGACGGGCGATCGGGCGACGACGAAGTTTGTCTGAAAAAACATGGCAGGTTTCACCCAGAAGTCCCGGCCATAAAGTGTTCAGCCCGCCGGAAGTAAAATGAGGCCGCAAGTTTGCAACAACCGCCTTGTTAAGAATCGGTTCGTTCGCCAATTCAATTTCAGCAGAGCGATAAAGATTTTCATGGGTAAATAAAATCAACTTCGGAAGATCACTGGTTCCCGAAGTAAAAAGTCCTAAAGCCAAATCCGCAGGGGAGGTTGAGACGGGTTCGCTGACGGGATTTAAGTTCAAATCAGAACTTAGGATCAGCATAGGAGCGGCGAAGTTTCCTAAGCGCTCTTTTTTTTCTGCAGGCAATCCGTCATCTAAAAGCAATAAAGGAATATTTTCCCCCAGGACTTTGCGAATGCGTTGCAGCTCTAAAGGGGTGGTGTCTTCGCTCATTAAAATAGGTGTTGTGCGAGCGGCCCAGCATGCAAAAAGACTGACGGGGAACAACAGATTTTGTCGAGTGCAGATTAAGACAAAAGATTTTTCCGGTGTTTGTTGTCTTATTTTGGCGGCTAAATTTTCACTAGCATTGCGCGTCTGTAGCCAAGTCAATGACTGTTGGGTGTCGGCGTCAACAAAAGCCACTGATTGCACGGGGCTGGCGGCAAGGCTTTCTAGAGTTTGCCACAAAGTTTTTAACTGCTTGCGATTTTCGTATTGTGAAAGCTTGCTAAGGCTTTGTGTCACCTTTTTGTTAAAATAGATGCGGTTGTTTTCATCAGACAATATTTTTTGAAAACATTCCCGATGAGTCGAAAACAAATTCTGCACATCACTTGGAAAGCTCGACAAATTTTTGGTCGTATCATCAATAAAGTTCGCCAAATCCTGCATCAGGTTTCGCGCCATTGCAAAGTCTTCTCGGTATCCGAAAACTCGAGCAAAGACCAAAGCGGTTACTAAGGGGTACGCTTTTTTTTCTAAGTCGTATTGTTGAAAGTGAGCTTTTAGCAGCAAATCGCTGCGACGCAAACCCTGCCGCGCCAGATCTAGCGCCTGATCGTAATTCTTCTCACTGAAGCAAGAATAGCGCGCTCTTGCATTTACAAGCCACAGATAATGAAAGTGATCTTCGCAGTCCTCTGGAGGATTCGCAATAAGAGCGTCTGCTGTCTCTATAAGCTCTTTGGCTAAGGGTTTTTGCGTGCCAAGAAGATGAAAATAAAGATCTGCAGACTGGCGCAGGAAGGCAGAGCCCGTCTGATTGTTCAGAGATTCTTTACGTAGATTTTCAAGGTAAAAGAAAAACGCGTCCACGCAAAAGTTCCCTCACTGAGGTATATTATTCTGAGACTCAACTGAGATCAACATTGACGCAAAAGGATACACTACCCTAAGGTGATATGTATGGTTAGGAATAAATTCGCGCCAGCTCCAGTTCAGAATAATAACACGAATTACTATGCGGGACTGATTTTTTCCCATCCGCAGTTAAAGTCCGTGGGCGAGCTTTTATTTTACAAACCACAAAGCGAAGATATTCATTTGCACGAGTCCGCTGAAGTGTTGACGCGAAAGCTGTCTCAGAGGGCGTCTCAGGACGTAGTCAATATCCAGGGGCGAATCCTTTCGCAAGATCCGCGCGCCTTAAGTGCGCAGACGGTCGCGATCCTTGAAAATTTCCCAGGACAAGTTGTCGTCCATTGCGAGTTTCAGCATCCCGCCGAGTGCACTTTAGAAGCCTTCGATGCCTGTGCTGCTTTAGCAAATGCCGGAGTCATCTT
>CAMLMF010000273.1 GCA_946480995.1 uncultured Bdellovibrio sp.
CGCCACCCGTGCCAGTGACTTGGGTGCGCGTTGTTTCGACAACGCCCGCTGGATCATCCACGACTGCGATATAGTAATAACGATCTAGGCCCGGCTGGATTTGCACCCCGATGTAGGATTTTGATTTGCCCACATCGCCCAAGTATTCCGCACGGAAATCAAACGCCGTTTGAATACGTGTGGCTGTATCCATCAAACCACTTAAACCATCAATCGCAGAACTGACATTTTCAGCCGTTTGTTCATCGCTGACAAGTTTACCAATGGCGCCTTCACCCTTGTTGATTTTCGTGGTGATCTCATCCAAGTTTTTCACCGAGTTCGACAGACGTTTCCACGTTTCTTTTAAGCCTGTATCACCCTTGTCGTTCATGACTGATTGTAAAGACGAAGTGATATCGTGAATATCATCGACGATATCGCCAATTTTATCTTTATTTTCAGTAGTGATTTGCGCCAAATCCCCTGTCAACGTTTCGATATTCTTAACGATACGACCCAAGACGTGTTTGCGGGTGCCATCTTGTGAAGTGGCTTCTTCAAGATTCTTTGCCACAACTTTTAAGGATTTTGCCACGTCAGAAACTTCAGACATCAAGCTGTCTAAAGAACCACCGTCTTTGATATTTAAAATCTGCGCGTTGTCTTCAAGCGGTGGATCGGTTGGTGACCCTGGATACACTTCCACGTGCTTATCACCCAAAATACCTTGGGCTTTGACTTCGACTGCTGCAGAAGTCGTCAAAGGAATTTCTGATTTAAGAGTGATTTCAATGCGAGCCTGGCCATCTTGCAAAGTGATATTTTTAATCACTCCGACAGGAATCCCGGCAGAACGAACCGCCGAGTTTTTCACCAAACCACCCGCGTTAGGAAGCAAGAACCAAGCTTTTTTAGAACGACCCAAATATGAAGGGTCATCGCTCACCTGCATGGACATGACGGCGATCAAAGACCCCACCACGATCACTAACATACCTACTTTAAATTCAGCTGCGCGAAGCCAATTCATTGATGTTTCATCCCTTTATTCACGAACCTTTTGACCAGCTCAATATCTGTTTCAAAGAAGTCCTTTGGAGTCCCGTAAAGCAAAACACGACCACTATCTAACATCGCAATATAGTCCGCAATCCTAAACGCGGCGGACAAATCATGTGACACCATTATTGAGGTAGTGCCTTCTTTTATTTTATGAGTACTCAGAATCAAATTATCCACCATTTCAGTCAGAATGGGATCTAATCCCGTAGTCGGTTCGTCGTAGATCAGAATTTCTGGATCTAGGGCGAGAGCCCGAGCTAAGCCGGTTCTTTTCTGCATACCGCCGCTGATTTGGCTGGGCAGTTTGTGGTAATGTTTGGCCTCCAAACCGACCTGCACAAGCTTTTCTTCGGCAATACGAAGGACCTGGGATTCTTTCAAATCGCGGCGATGTTCAAACAAGGGAAAACACACATTTTCCAGAACCGTCATATCGTCAAATAAAGCGGCTGACTGGAACAACACACCGAACTTGCACCGAAATTTAGTCAGTTGATCTTCATTTAATGTCGCCAAGTTCGTGCCTAATACTTCAATTTCCCCCGACGTAGGCTTAAATAAACCCAAAAGATGCTTCAGCATCACACTTTTGCCCGTGCCAGAGAAACCAATAATCGCCGTCAAACTGCCTTTGGGAATTTCTAAATCGATGCCTTTAAGTACGAACTCTTTGCCACCATCAAAAGATTTTTTTAAATCGCGAATAGAAACTGCGGATACATTTTTCATTAAGAAATCCCCGCAACGTTATAATAAAAGCGAATCAAGTTCGACACGAAATAGTCTAAAATAATAATTCCAACCATACTTTGCACGACGCCTTCATTTGTAGCATCGCCAACACCTTTGGCTCCGCCCGTTGTATTAAAGCCGCGGTAGGTACAAATCACAGCAAAGTACAAACCAAAGATCATGCCTTTGAAAAGACCTTCGTTGATATGCTTAACTTCGATAAAATCAGCAATTTTTTGCCAGAACACGGCTTCGTCCAACTGCACCAGCTTCACGCATAAAAAGTAACTGCCCAACATCGCTACAAAGTCGAACACAGCGACTAATAAGGGCATGCAGATAAACGCTGCGACCAAACGAGGCGCAATCAAATACTGCTTCGTATTGACACCCATCACATCCAAAGCATCAATCTGTTCATTCACACGCATGGTGCCCAAACGTGCTGCCATCGCACCACCGGCGCGAGCCGCCACGATCAATCCGGTCAGTACCGGGCCTAATTCTCGAGTGATACCTAAGGCGACCGTTGGTCCTACCATATTGACGGCATTAAATAATTTAAAGCCCAAGTACAATTGGAAGGACAGCGCCAAGCCGGTAAACACACCCGTCAGACAAATAATGCCTATGGACTGATTACCAATAAATTCCATATGACGAATAATTTCAGCAAAACGCGAAGGCTTGGCGAAGATCAAGCGCACACTTTCTGAGAAAAATAAATTGATTCGTCCCACCTCGGTGATCACGCCCCGAGTGGTATTTAAAACCCACCCACCAATGGCAGCAACACCGTTGAACATCGTCTGCGATAAGGTTGCCACTAACGGCCTCCGCTGTATACGCGCGGCACACGTTCACCCACGCTTGTTAACATTTCCCAAGTGATACTGTGCGCTTTTTTCGCCAACTCCTCGGCTGACAAAAAGTTTCCCGCAGTATCGTACCCAAAAAATGTGACCTCTTGGTCTTTAAATTTATTCAAATCCTGTCCTTGCACCACACTCGTCACATCGAGCATCAAATAATCCATACAAATATTACCGACCACCGGCACGCGCCTTCCGGCAAACAACACCAGTGCTTGATTGGATAAAATACGATGATAACCATCGGCATATCCAATCGGTACTACAGCAATAACAGAGTCTTGGGTCGCTTTCCAAGTTCCGCTGTAAGAAACTGTTTCACCCGATTTAACATGACGATACACGCCAACGTGGGATTTTAAACTCATCACCGGTTTTAATTCGCAAAAGCTTTGGTCCGCTAACGGGTTGTAACCGTAAATCATCAATCCTGGGCGCAAGCCCCAATCCTGCAAAGTCAAAGGATGATCTGCCGGCACGCCTTTATTTTGCAACTTCAATAGACTTAAAATGCCAGCACTGTTTAGCGAATGGCAAAAAATATTAAATGGCTTAAAAATATGACTGATGCCGTTTAAAGCCTGCAATTGCCTAGCACTGTGACCTGTTGCACTTTCAGCGTCATCGCCATTGAACAAGTGCGTGACCAAAGCTTTAAGACGAATTTTTTTATTTTGCCACAAGCGATCAAAAACTTTTTGTGCTTCCTCGGGGCGGAACCCCAAACGATTCATACCGGTATCAAACTTTAAATGAATGCCCACGGCCGAAGTCGCCACAGCTTCGAGATGCTCGATATGATCCCAGGAACTTACGACGGGGGTCATTTCGTGTTCAATAATTTTCTGAGCCCCTTCGCGATCAAAACCACGGAAGACCAAGATTTCAGCTTTGACCCCATTCTTACGTAATAAAATACCTTCTTCGATCAGACATACACCCAGATGTTCAACCCCAAGGCTTTCTAAGAAGCGCCCCAGTTGAACATCACCATGGCCATAAGCATTGGCCTTGACCATGGGACAAAGAAACTTTTTCGGAAATGCTTTTTGCAACACACGAATATTGTGCGCTAAGTGATCTAAATTAATTTCCGCAAAAGTGCGTCGGTACATTTCCATCTAAATTCGTTTTCCTATTCCGCCGCCACAGCAAATTCAGGGCGGTGACTTTCCGGAGCTTTATAAAGGCAGATCTTATTTCCACCTTTGTCATTGATATGCAACAAAGCTTTGGTCGCGGACTCATCCAATGTACGAGCCGAGTCGCACAACGAAGGATATTCGCTGACACCAAGACTGACTGACACCTTCATGCCGTTATCCATAAACGAGGTGCCTTCAATAATTCGACGCAAACGTTCCGCCCGCAGGGCTGCGCCTTTTTTCGAACAGTGTGGCAAAATCATCGCCATTTCATTTGCGCCTGTCCGACAAGTGATATCGTTTGTTCGACTGGTTTTCGTGATGATTGTAGCCACAGACTTTAAGAGTTCATCGCGAACATTTTCACCTAACGAAGATTCGATTTCGTAAATATCGTCCAAAGAAACCTTCACCACCGACACAGCTTGCTGCAAACGGCGCGCTCGAGCGACTTCTTCTTCGATCGCTTTTTGGTAATAATTGCGATTAAAAAGTTCGGTGACGTAGTCTTGGACTTCGAGTGTGTCCACGCGTTTTTCCAACACCAGATTTGAATAACACAAAGACATCAAAGAAAACTCTTCAGTCATCACCGTGCTGAGTTGCTTACTCA
>CAMLMF010000274.1 GCA_946480995.1 uncultured Bdellovibrio sp.
TCGAAGCAATAAAGAAAAAGAAGAGCGTATCGCACGTGGCGAAAAGATTGATGAGCCGTCCAAGCTGGCGGAACAGCGTATGCAAGGCGTGCACTTTGTTGAAAGTCAGCAAGGCACCCGCGATTGGGAATTGTTTGCGGCCTCGGCCGAGGGCAATCAGGGTTTGGGCAACGTCAAGCTGCAACAAGTGAAAGTTCTTTTTTATAACAAAAACCAAGTGGAATTCACCGTGACCGGGGACACCGGTACGATGGATTCAAAAACCAAAGATCTTAGTATTATTGGCAACGTTGTTACTCGTTCTGAAAATGGGTATACCTTTGCAACGCCTTCAATGTTTTATTCGGCAAAGACGCGGGTTCTTGATAGTCCTCAAGAGGTACTGATGCAAGGTCCTAAGGAAGTTTCCGGTGACGGCTTGCGTTTAAAGGGCAATAAGATGAAAGTCTTTGTCGATACTTCGAAAATGATTATTTCTGAAAAAGTCGAAGCCCAGAAGCCAGAAAAAGATGGCAAGCGTGTGGATATTGCGGCCGATGGTGCTGAGTTTAGCAGTAAAAATCGCGAGGCTAAATTTATCGGCAAGGTGCAGGTCACATACGATAAAATGAAACTTGAGGGGCCCGAAGCTTCGTTTGTGTACAAAGCGGGGGAAAACATTTTAAGTGCGATTGCCGTGGCCGGAGGCGTGCGCGTCAGTGATGTGGACAAATTCGCCACATCCGATTCCGTCAATCTAGACCTTTTAGCAAATAAGTATGTTTTTAAAGGCAGCCCGAAGGTTATTCAAAATGGCGACGAATTAAGCGGTGACGAAATCATTTTTCTCGATGGCGGCAAGCGAGTTAAAGTTGAAAGAGTCCGCGCAAAGGTGGAGAATAGAGAACAATGAGCATGCTCACCATCAAAGACATTTCTAAATCGTTTAAAAAACGTAAAGTCGTCGACGGCGTTTCATTTTCCGTAGAGTCAGGACAAGTCGTGGGACTTTTGGGTCCGAATGGCGCAGGGAAAACCACTTCATTTTATATGGTGGTGGGTCTAGTGCAGTCCGATTCGGGCGCGATCAATATTGATGATGTAAATATCTCTAAGGAACCCATGTATCGTCGCGCGCGAGTGGGTTTAAGTTATTTAGCGCAGGAGCCGAGTATTTTCCGTAAGTTGACCGTCGCCGAAAATATTATCGTGGCCCTCGAGGCCCATGGTTATTCGGGGGCGCAACGCTCTGACAAGCTGGAGCAACTGATTGCTGATTTTCGTGTAGGACATATCCGCGACAGTTATGGTTACGCTCTTTCCGGTGGGGAACGCCGGCGTGTCGAGATTGCTCGGGCCTTGGCTGGTTCGCCAAAGTTCTTACTTTTGGATGAACCATTTGCTGGTATTGACCCGATTGCGGTGGCGGATATTCAAAACATTATCCGCGACCTTAAGGCCAAAGGTATAGGAGTTTTGATCACTGATCACAACGTGCGTGAGACTTTGGGTATTTGTGATTATGCTTATATACTGAAGGACGGGAAAATTCAGGTCAGCGGAAGTTCTGATGAAATCGCAAGTTCTGAATTGGCACGTAAGTTCTATCTTGGTGAGAACTTTAAACTGTAAGCTGAATGGCCTAAAGGCCCTGAAAGGATATTTTTAATGGCTCTTAGACAGACGATGAACCTGAGCCAGTCTCTGGTGATTACTCCGCAGTTGCAACAAGCTATCAAGCTTTTGCAAATGTCGCGCATGGAGTTAGAATCGGCTGTTCGCTCTGAGCTTGAAGAAAATCCGATCCTGGAAGAAGCAGAAGTTCTTAAAGAAGAAGATATACAGCGTACAAAAGAGGCGGCAACAGAAGTTGAAGCGCCTGAATCTGGTAATGATCAAAACTCTCAAGACCCACAAAAACAAGATGAGTTCGAGTGGGAATCCTATATTGAAGCCAACCAAAAACCGCCTCAGTCAGGCATGGCCGGTTCTGAAGAGATCATGAATTATGAGAACGTCATCACGGCGTCTCAGACTTTGCATGATCACCTTTACTGGCAAGTAAAAATGAACGGCTTTTCGCAAGAAGAAGAAATGGCTGCAGATGCGCTTATTGGCGCGATCGATGACGATGGTTATATTAAAATTCCTCTTGAACAAATTGCGGCCGAAGAAAATGTTGAGCTTTCGCTATTAGAGGACACTTTGACGTTGATTCACGAGTTCGACCCCGCAGGTGTGGGCGCCCGTGATCTTAAAGAGTGTTTGTTGATTCAAGCAAAACATCTTGAAGAAGACACTCATGATTTGGTCAGCTTAATTAGCAACCACTTAAAAGACTTAGAAAAGAAAAATTACGAAGCTATTGCCAAAGCTTTGGGACGTGAAGTGGGCGACGTTGTTGAGATGTGTAAAATCATCTATGCCATGGATCCAAAACCAGGCCGCGCATTCGTTAGCAGTGACACACACTATGTCACGCCGGACGTTTATGTTTATAAAGTCGGTGACGATTACGTCGTATCATTAAATGAAGACGGTTTGCCGCGTTTAAAAATTTCGAACTTTTATAAGAATATGCTAAAGGGTGGCAAAACCACTGGGGATAAAACCCAAGACTATATTCAAGAAAAACTGCGCTCAGCCGTGTGGTTGATTAAGTCGATCCATCAAAGACAACGCACAATTTATAAAGTGGCAGAATCCATCGTGAAACATCAACGAGAGTTTTTCGAAAAAGGTTCTGAACATTTAAAGCCAATGGTTTTGCGCGATATCGCTAACGACATCGGCATGCATGAATCAACTGTCAGCCGTGTCACGACGGCGAAGTACGTGCACACGCCGCAGGGGATTTACGAACTTAAATATTTCTTCAATTCAGGGATCAGTTCTTCGGATGGCGATTCTTTAGCGAGCGAATCGGTGAAGATCAAAATCAAGGATCTGGTCAGCAAAGAGAATCCAAAAAATCCTCTTTCAGACCAGAAGATTGTCGATCTTCTTAAAGTTGAAGGTATTCAAATTGCGCGTCGTACGGTTGCTAAATATCGCGACGTTCTTAAAATCTTGCCTTCTTCGCAGCGTAAGAAATACTTCTAAAAAAAGTTTCTTGAGGGTGGTTGTCTGACCATCTTTGAGTGCTCGCCGCGATCACAAAAACTTTTGAATAAAGCGAACTTTTGTTTTTGAGCTTGGCGCTTGAAAGATCAGCTCTTTGTGAAGGGCTCCAAGAGTTTGCTCCTCGGTGGAGATTGAGATCCAGCTTGGCATAAAGCGCACGAAACGGAAGGTTTTTAGATCTTCTTCACCGTTTTTTCTTACTTGTTTGCTGGTATTGTCGAAGTGATTTGAGATGTCGGTGCCGGTGTCCCAGGCTCCGGCGGTGATGGCTCCGGCTCCGGCGAAGAGTTGTTCGTAGGCGTCGCTTCCGCCGTTTCCTTTCGAGATTATTATCATGCCTCCGGCAACTAGGACTGCTCCCAGGGCTATGCCGGCAATTCTTACGCCGCCTGATAGGATGGCGCCTGCTGTTTTTGTGGCGCCTACTTTGGTGTTTAGACCGTAGTATTGGGTCATGTAGTTTGATTTCATCAAGGTTTCGCGGATGGCGGAGTTTCTGACTTCGTGGCGATGGAACCATGGCAATGTGTCGAAGTGGATCTTGCTTTCTGGGGGACGGCTGAGGTTGCTGAATGTTGGAAGTGGCGTGTCCGCGTGCCAGGTGATCGAGGGGCCGGTGCCTTCGAAGATCACGGCGAAATCTTTTGGGGGGTGTGGTGATTCTAGCAATGGTAAGAGCGCTTTGTTTTTGGAAAGTTCATAGGCTTTTCTGATATCTACTTGGGCTTCGCCCCATTCTCCTAGAGTGGCCCAGATTCCGGCTAGCCATATTCTTAGTGCGGGGTCGTCGAAGTGTGATTGGTGTTCGGGGAAATAATTCTGTAAATAGAAGGTGGCTTTTCTTGCTTCGACGCGGGCGGGTTCCCATTGCGCGGTTTGCATGAAGTACATTGAGCTTAGTAAATGCATTACGATGATTTCGTGTTCGGCGGGGATGTAGCCGTCTTCGGATTCGCTATAGAAAAAGTATTCGGCTTCGCGTGAAACGCTGGTGAATTTTCTTTGGTCGAGGGTTTTGGCTTGCTCTAAAAGATCTTCGGAATTGTTTTCGTTGGCCCACAGGCCGATCCACGCTTTTTCAACGGAAGTGACGAAGCCGTGTTTTTCTTTTTGCGGAAAGTACTCTAAAGCCCGGGCTGGTTCGGAGACCTCGAAGGCCGCTTGAGAATCTTGGTACTCCCAATCGCGGATAATTTTTTTCGTCGCGCAGGCGCTGAGAAATACAACCACATATAGAGCCAGAAAAATATTTGCAGCTTTCATACTTTCACACTAGTGCGGAAG
>CAMLMF010000275.1 GCA_946480995.1 uncultured Bdellovibrio sp.
GGCCGTATCCACGCTATCCACGAAGTTCGTGGTAAAGACGGCGTCGGTGCAACAATGGACTCCATGGATCTAGAGAGAGAAAAAGGTATCACAATCCAATCTGCTGCGACGCAAGTTCAGTGGAAAGATTATACAATTAACTTGATCGATACACCGGGGCACGTGGACTTCACAGTTGAAGTTGAACGTTCTCTTCGCGTTCTTGACGGTGCGATCTTGCTTCTTTGCGGTGTTGCCGGCGTTCAATCTCAATCCATCACAGTTGACCGTCAAATGAAACGTTACAACGTTCCTCGTTTGGCTTTCGTTAACAAATTGGATCGTACTGGTGCCAATCCTTTCCGTGTTACTGATGCTTTGATCGAAAAATTGCGTTTGAACGCTGTGATGATCCAAATCCCAATCGGTTTGGAAGATCAACACAGAGGTCACGTTGATTTGACTGACATGAAAGCGTACATCAACGAAGGCGAAAACGGTGAAACAGTGAATGTCACTGACATCCCGGCTGACCTAGTTGAACAAGCTAAAAAATACCGCCAAATCATGATCGGCAAACTGGCTGACGTTGATCCATTGATCGAAGAAAAATTCTTGATGGAAGAAGAGCCAACAACTGAAGAGATCCGTGCGGCTCTTCGTAAAGGCACTATCAGCTTGAAACTAGTTCCGGTTCTTTGCGGTTCTGCTTTCAAAAATAAAGGTGTTCAACGTTTGATGGACGCTGTGACTTACTATCTTCCGTCTCCTGCAGAGAAAAAAGAGCATGCTCTTGATCTTGACAAGAACGAAGAGAAGTTTGAACTGTTCCCAGACCCAGCTAAACCAACTGTGGCTTTGGCATTTAAACTTGCTGAAACTCCATTCGGTCAGTTGACATACATGCGCGTTTACCAAGGTAAACTTGCTAAAGGTGCTTTCATCACGAATCAAACGAATAAAAAAGCCGTTAAGATTCCTCGTCTAGTGCGTATGCACTCTGACAAGATGGAAGATATCGATGTAGCATCTGCGGGTGACATCGTTGCATTGTTCGGTATCGATTGCGCTTCGGGCGACACTTTCTGCTCTGAAGACATCCATGCATCTATGCAATCTATGCACGTACCAGATTCAGTTATCAGCTTGGCGATTTCTCCAAAAGATAAAGCCGGCGCGAATAACTTCTCTAAAGCGTTGCAAAAATTCCGTAAGGAAGACCCTACTTTCCGCGTTCACCGTGACGAGGAATCAAATGAGACGATCATCTCTGGTATGGGTGAGCTTCACTTAGAGATCTACGTTGAACGTATGAAACGTGAATTCAACTGTGAAGTTATCGTGGGTCAACCGCAAGTTGCTTACCGTGAGACAATCTCTCAAGAAGCGGCTTACGATTACACTCATAAAAAACAAACGGGTGGTTCGGGTCAATACGCGAAGATCGTTGGTAAAATCCAACCTCTTCCTCCACAAGAAGACGGCGCTGTTTTCAAATTCGAAAACAAAGTTGTCGGTGGTCGTATCCCTAAAGAATTCATCCCAGCTGTTGAAGAAGGTTTCAAAGAACAAACTGTTAAAGGTCCACTTATCGGATTCCCGATTGTTGGCGTAGAAGTTGTTCTTGAAGACGGCGCATACCATGACGTCGACTCATCATACATGGCGTTTAAAATCGCTGGTATGGCGGCTCTTCGTGAAGTTTACGCTGCGGCGAAACCAACAGTTCTTGAGCCGATCATGAAGCTTGAGACAACTGTTCCAGATGAATATCAAGGTGCAGCTGTTGGTCAAATCAACCAACGTCGTGGTTCTATCGTTGCTACTACAGCATTCGAAGGAAACTGCGTGATCGAAGCAGAAGTTCCGTTAACAGAAATGTTCGGTTACTCTACAGACCTTCGTTCAAGCACTAAAGGTAAAGGTGAGTTCTCTATGGAATTCGCGAAGTACGCTCCAGTACCTCGTAACATCCAAGAAGAGCTTGCTAAGAAATACCAAGCGAAGCGCGCAGCTGAGCAGAAGTAGTTGGCTTACACTCCAGCTTCGCTGGAGTAGCCTAAGTTTGAAGTTCAAACTACAAAGCCCTGGGGAAACCCGGGGCTTTTTTTTGCCTTCAACAGGATAGGCAATCCAAGCAGAGAAGCTTCCTTCTCCTAACAAAAAAACCCGATGGATTTTACATCGGGTTTTTTCGTTATGTGCCTTGAGTCTTGGATTGCAGGTTCTTTTTTAATCTGGCTTTACTGATTTGTCTGAGACATTGAAATCGATTGTGTATTTTTTTACTTCGGCTGTGATCCCTTTCGGGGCAGCTACGAATGGAACTTCTTCGACAATTTTTATTACGCATGCGTCTAAAGATTTATCTACTGATTTTACCACTTTAATTTTTGTAGCTTTGCCTTCGTCAGAGATTTCCCATGACAATACTAGCTTGCCGCCGAGGCCTTGTTTTGTTTTTAAAGCGTCGTCGTAGCATTCTTGTAGTTGCGGTCGCTTTTGTTGGATGCTTTGGCGAATTTCTTCTTTCGTCAATGCTAGGGCCGAGGTTGAAGTTGCACTTAAGAATAGGATGGATAGAGCTGTTTTTGTTTTCATGACTTCAAAGTTAGCAGGTTTGATCTGCAAGGCAACCTCAGTTGTAAATATTGCTTAGTTTTTGGTTACTGGACTATCGACCTGGATTTTAACTCAGTATTAAACTGGGACGCTTTTTCTTCCGATAAAATAGGGCGTTTTATTATTCTCTGCAAAGGATGCGGCAGCTATGAATCGGGATGAATTGGTTGCGGAAATTAAAAAACAACTTGAGGAAGAACTTCGCGGCGTTCGCTCTTCTTTGGAAGATAAAGTTCCGGATGCACAAATGCAACAGGCTAAGCATCTTAAAGATGCCGGTACGGAATTTATAACAGAAAATCCTTGGGCTTCTGTGGCTATGGCGGCACTTGCTGGCTTTGTGATCGCGCGCTTTCTTTATAGAAGATCGGAGGATTAGATGATGAAGCTTCTTATTCCCGTTCTGTCTTTTCTTTTAGGCAATGCTAAAAATTTTATGAAGGAACCTAGTGCCGCGATCACGCAGCAATTGGTTTTGCATATTCGCTCTATTGGACTTTTGGTCACGGGCTGTGTTGGTTCGTTGGCGTTGTTTTGTGTTGGACTTTCTTTATTTATTTCTCGCTTGGCTACGCAGTTTGATTCGTCCGAAGACTTTCACTTTACTGTCAGCTTAGGAATATATCTGGGCATGACGGTGCTGTTCGGTGTAGTTCTTGCCTATTGTTTGCGTCGCAAAACTTGGATGACGGCTATGGGCTTTGCCGACAGATCCTCGGCGGAAGAGTCGCACAAGAAAAGTGGCGCCTTAGAAAGTGCTGTTGCCTTGCTGGTGATGGATTTTGTCGAAGAAAGACAAAGTCGCCGCAAACAGAAAAGTGAACACGAAGAAAGCAGTGCCAGTTAAAAAAAAACGGGAGCCTTTTTAAGCTCCCGTTTTTATTTTTTACGCAGCCTCTGCAGCTACATCCGAAAAAGGTACGGCGTACCTCTTATAACGGCCAAGTGTTGCAGTATTCGTTGCTGTCAGTTTTGATTACTTTGTTAGTCTTTTTATCAACCACAGTCACTGTCACCGTTGTGCAAGTTTCTGATGCGCTGATATCTTCATGCACAGAAGTTGTGTAAACTAGAACATCGCCACGATCTTCTTTTTTTACATTTGTAGTTACAGGGTACGTCTTAGTGTTGCCACCTTTACCTGGAACATAGAAAAGTTCACCGATCATGCCGCCTTCTCCACCACCGAAGCCATCGCCATCAAGGTGTCCACCGTCTGTGCGGTCGTTGCCTTCGTAAGTTTCTTCACGAGAATCTGGCGTTTCTTCGCCGCCTTTGCGTTCGTCACGGTCTTTTGGAGCTGGCTCAACATGGCCTTTGTCTTTTTTCGCAATAACTGCGTCGTTGTGGTTGATGGCTGCGTTTGCGCTTACGCCAAGTGATAGAGATAGAATTGCTACAAGCAACATTGTTTTAATGAAAACTCCTTTAATGATTGCAAAAGGAGGCTTTAACACAAACAAAAAACCCCCGCCATCAGCGAGGGTTTTGTTGCCTTTTTTTCATGCCTTCAGTGTATTATTTTGTCACTGGAGCGACCTCGTCCAGGAAGCTTATAAGGGTCTTCCACGAGCGCTGTTCAGCAGCTTCGTTATAAGCGGCCCCCTTGCTTACGTCGTTACCTGCGGACTTCTGGGTGAAGGCGTGGACGGCTCCTGAATAGGCGATAAATTGATAATCAGCCTTGGCGTCGTTCATTTCCTTCATAAAGCCCTCAACTTCTTTCGCGGGCACATAGGGGTCCAAAGCTCCGTGCATGACTAACAACTTAGGCTTCACTTTTTT
>CAMLMF010000276.1 GCA_946480995.1 uncultured Bdellovibrio sp.
AGAATCACATGCTGAGCTTCGCTCATTAGAAAGTGTACAAGGGCCGCCCCGGTTGCGGCACTCATAAATGCAATCAGCCACACACGCCATTGAAAAGACCAAGAAACCCCGGTTTTACCGATGTTCTTATTTAAAGACCTTCTTAAAAAATAAAACTCAATCCAACCCGCTAAACTTGCTGACACAGTTAAAGCAGGCGTGCCCCATTTTTCTTCAAGACCAAAATATTTTGGCAGATAAAACGCAAAAAGAATTCCTAACAATGTCGTTGCAATCACACGAAGGATCGCAAACTTAAGAGGCGTTCGCGTATCTTTCAAAGAATAAAACGTGGAAGAATACAAGCGCCCCAACGTCGATGACAAAAGTCCGACTGAATAGCCGACCAAAACCATCCATACATAGTTGGTGTTTTCTTTTTGAAACTCCCCTGTCTGAAAAACCGCGCCGACAATCAGATTTCCTAAAAGCAAAAAACCAACCACCGAAGGAATGATAAAAAAAGCGATTTGCTCTAAACCTTTGTTCAAACGTTTTTGCAAATAGCTCTTAATTTCTTCGTCACTGCCCGTGGCTTGAGACATTGCCGGCAATTCTGCCGCAGAAACACTCATACCAAAAAGGCTGACGGGCAACAGAAACAGTGTTTGCGCGTACGCCAAGGCTGAAACCGAGCCGGTTGGCAACAAACTGGCTAAGACGTTATCGATATACGCACTGATTTGAATGACCCCGCGGGAAATCACCACCGGAACGAAATTTTTTAGAATCACACGGACATGGCTAAAACCAAGATCCAAAGAAGGAAGAATCTTTTTTCCAAGGCGCAAGGCCGATGGTAACTGCACAATAAACTGCAAAAAACTGCCAACGACCAAACCCCATGCCACGGTTTCGGCCAACTCAAATTGTTCTTGTTGATGTCCCCAGGTGGCTAAGGTCGCAATGATAGTGACATTCCAAATAACCGGTGCCACATAAGAAAGAAAAAAGCGGCGGTGGGAATTCAAAATTCCTAAACACCACGCCGACATCACCAAAAATCCAGTTCCCGGGAAAAGAATTTGCACAATTTGAATCGTCAATTCGCGCTTTTCGCCGGTAAAGCCCGGAGCGATCAAGTCGATCATAACAGGTGTGGCAAAAACGCCCCCAATAACAAGAAACGACGTCAGCAAGAACAACAAGCTGCCTACGACAGACGCTACTTTCGCAGCATCTTCATCATGCTTTTTTGCAAGCAACTGAGCATAGACCGGGATAAAGCTGGCAGACAGAACCCCTTCACCGAAAAGGTTTTGTAAAAAGTTAGGAATTTTTAAAGCCGCCTTAAACGCGTCACCGGCGTCGGAATTACCAAAGAAATGCGCAAACACGCGCTCGCGCACCAGACCTGCGATACGACTTAAGAATATTCCCAAACCCACCAGCAGGGCATGACTCTTCACTGTTTTACACCTATTCCAATTCTACGTCTTCTTCGTCGGGCTCATTTAACTGCAACAAAATACGTTCGGCTAAAATTCGATTAAAGCCTTTGAGCTGCGCAATTTCTTCAGGCACCGCTGACTTGATTTCATCAATAGAGTTAAAGCGAGTCAAAAGAACTTTCTTTCTTTTTTCACCTAAACCCACAACGTAATCCAGTTCGCTTTCCAGCGACGTTCCTTCTCGCAACTTACGATGATAAGTGATCGCAAAGCGATGGGCTTCATCACGAATACCCGCCAAAATATGCAGAGCCTCGGCATTGTGTTTAAAAATCACCGGATTGGCCCGTCCAGGCAGGAAGAACCTTTCTTCGGTGGATTCAACTTCTTGCTTACGAAAATCACTTTCTGTGCGTGCTTTAGCCAACCCCACCACCGGAATATCTTGGCGACCGATTTCGCTAAGGATTTTTATCGCTTGCGACAACTGCCCCTTGCCTCCATCGATGACGATCAATTGCGGATCTTCATATTCGGTGTGCTTAAAGCGACGACTTAAAACCTCATACATTGAGGCAAAGTCATCAATCCCCGTCACCGTTCTGATTTTATAGCGGCGATAGTGTTCTTTTGCTGGAACACCTTCTTCAAAGACCACTTGCGAGGCCACGGTTTCTGCCCCTTGGAATGTCGAGATATCGTAACATTCAATGCGCCGAGGAATCTCTGGTAAATTGAATTTCTCTTTGATTTCATCCAAGCCGCGCAGCTTTTCTTCGGACTTAGAGACGTATTTTAAGAAATGCGCCTTGGCATTCTGATTCGCCATATCCACTAAATTGCGTCCGCGCTCATCGGTGGCAAAGCGTACGACGACCTTATTGCCAGAGCGTTCGTGCAGAACCTCTGCCATCAGTTTAGTTAGGTCGTTGCCAATATCTAACGGCAACAACACATCATCGGGAATAAAGTTGTCGTCATAGTACTGATTTAAGAAATCTACTAACCATTCACGAGGATCTTCAATCGCATCATTCGGATCAAAATGCGGCAGGTAATGTGATCTTGTGCCCAACACACGCCCCGCACGCACGTGGACTGTTTCGACAAGACAGCCACGCTCGTCGCCAAAAAATCCCACGGCGTCCTGATCTTTTTCGGAGGTGTCATTGATAACCGCCTGCTTTTCTAAAATGGCTTTGATCGCCTGCACCGAATCCCTGAGCCGCGCTGCCACTTCGAACTTTTCTTCTTCAGCGGCTAACATCATCTTTTCAGTTATCGCTTTTATAACCTTGCGGTTTTGCCCTTTGAGAAAGTTTTTAGCACCTTCGACTTCACTCTTATAATCTTCTTTACTGATGTATTTCACACAAGGGGCCGTGCAACGACCAATTTGATAGGTCATACACGGACGCGTCCGGGTTTTAAACATCATGTCGGTACAGTCACGGATTTTAAAAGTTCGATTTAAAAAACGAATCGTGCCCTGAACAGCAAAACCCGAAGTGTAAGGACCAAAATAAAGAGACCCATCTTTTTTAACTTTCCTTGCCAGATACAGCCGTGGATAATCATCAGCCCAAGACAAACGAATGTAAGGATAGGCTTTGTCGTCACGCAGACGGATATTGTATTTAGGTCGGTGCTTTTTAATCAGCGAGGCTTCAAGCAAAAAGGCTTCCACCTCGGTTTTGGTCAGGATGTATTCGACCTCTTCGATATTTTGCACAAGCAAGCGTGTTTTTGGCGAGTGGTCCTTGCTGTCTGTAAAGTAGCTTCGCACCCGGCTGCGGAGGTTTTTGGCCTTCCCGATATAAATAATTTTATCGGCAAGGTTTTTCATCAAGTACACACCACTTTGCGTGGGGAACTCTTTCACCTTGTCGCGAACCAGGTCAAACCTACTTGAGGCCATTCTTTATGACCTCCGCACTGTCGGACTCCACCTCACCACTGCGCAAAGTAAGGTCAGCAATTTGCAGACGTTTGATTTCGTCGCGAATTTTTGCGGCTTCTTCAAATTCCAAGTCGGCTGAATACTTTTTCATTTTATCGCGCAGCTTATCGATCTCTTGTTTGATTTTCTCTGGCTGATTCGCGAATTTCCCCATCAAGGCGCCCGCACGAGCCTCCCCTGTCAGGATTGTACTTGCCAAGGTGCCGTCAAAGACTTCGCCCAAGCCCTCTTTGATTTTTTTCTTAATCGTTTGCGGAGTGATGCCGTGCGCTTCATTGTATTCTTGCTGAATACGTCGACGACGATCAGTTTCACCCATCGCTTTGCGCATACTCTCGGTGATTTTGTCACCATACAGAATCACACGTCCGTTGATGTTACGCGCGGCCCGACCGATGGTTTGCACCAAAGATCTTTCAGATCTTAAGAAACCCTCTTTGTCAGCGTCAGTGATGCCGACCAGACTGACCTCTGGAATATCTAAGCCTTCGCGTAAAAGATTAATACCCACCAGGACATCAAAAACACCCAAACGAAGGTCACGCAGAATTTCCGTTCGCTCCACAGTTTGAATATCACTGTGCAGATATTTAACCTTGATCCCCAAACTTTCATAGTACTCGGTTAAATCTTCCGACGATCGTTTGGTCAACGTCGTGATCAGCACACGCTCATCTTTGGCGATACGGATGCGGATTTCTTTTAAAAGGTCATCGACTTGATGTTTAACCGGGCGCACTTCAACGACTGGATCAATAAGACCCGTCGGGCGAATGATTTGTTCAACGATAATGCCTTCAGATTTTTCAAGCTCATAATTCCCGGGGGTTGCCGAGACATACACGACTTTATCCATCATCTTTTCAAACTCTTGGAAGTTCAAAGGACGATTGTCTAATGCAGAGGGCAAACGGAAGCCGTGCTCAACCAAAGTGGACTTACGGGCCCTGTCACCACGATACATACCGCCGATCTGTGGCACAGTG
>CAMLMF010000277.1 GCA_946480995.1 uncultured Bdellovibrio sp.
ACTTATTCACTGCCTGGCTATTTCAGCCAAGAACCCGACAAAGGTCAGGGACAAAATAATTTTATCTCTGAAGGAATTAACGGTCACCGCCTTGGCTTTAAATACAACATTTCACAAAAACGCACCGGTGGCTGGGCGATTGCGGGCTCCGCGGACTTAACGGCAACTCAAGACAACCCTTACATCGGAAATTCTCCAGCACCAATTTGGAATGCTGAACTTATCTATGACCAGAAAGATCGCAATAGCGGTTTTGGTGTGAACTTAGGCTATCGCAAAAGAACTCCGGGTGATCCTGCCGCGAATGCTTACTTCTTGCCGATCAGTGACCAGCTTTTAGCCTCTGCTGGTTTTGTGACGGGCCTAGCGACCAACTGGCGCTTTCACATCGAACTTTTTAGTTCTTACGGCTTAAAAAAAGAAAACCATCCTGAACAAAAAAATATCAGCTCTTTAGAAGCGCTCATTGGTGGTAAGTACAAACTTATGCGCAATCTGTGGTGGCATTACGGAGCCACGGCCGAAATTATGCCGGAAGGTTTAGCACCGGATTACCGCATTTATACGGGCATCAACCACTTCTTCGGTTTTCCAGGAAAAGCTGCTCCGGCAGAAACTCCGGCACCAATATCTGGAAATCCCCTGTACGTGCAACCGTATGACATCAGTGTTCTGCAAAACGACCGACAAAAAATTACGGTCACAGGTGGCGAAGGCCCTTACGAATATGAGTTGTCGCAAGGTCTTGGTTACTTCGATGAAGAAACCATGGAATACGTGGCAGGTAACGATATCGGCAACGACGAGTTGATTGTCAGAGACGCCCGCGGTTCTGTCGTAAAAGTTCCTGTCACTGTACGTGAAGCACCCCAAGAACCGACATCCAGCCTGACGATCTCGCCAAGTGATGCGACCATCTACACGGGAGGCGTCGTGAACTTTACAGTGACCGGCGGCACACCACCTTACACGGCTGATTTAGCTCCAGAGTTTTTCGGCAGTATCTCAAGTCGTACACTGAAGTACCGTGCTCCGATTGATCCGGGTTCGGTTGAAGTGACGGTTCGCGATGAACGCGGGCAAACTGCCCGAGCACGTGTCCAAGTAAATGCGATTCCAAAACCCGCGAAAGCCTTGGTTTTGAAAAACTTGAACTTCGTATTTAACACGGCGAAATTGACGCCGGCTTCAGAAAAAGAATTAGAAAAAAATCTGTCGCAAATGTCTCAAGTGAGAATCAAAAAAATCATCGTGGTCGGGCACACCGATAGCGTAGGTTCTGACGAATATAACCAAGAGTTAAGCCAAACTCGGGCAGAAACTGTGGCTCAGGCGCTGCGCAAGAAATTCCGTCTTTCCACCGAGCAGGTGGAGGCCGTGGGTTATGGCGAATCACAGCCCATTGCGACTAATAAAACCAAACAGGGTCGCTTACAGAATCGCCGCGTAGAACTGAAGTTGTATTACAATTAGTAAAGACCTAACAGCGCACTATGACGAGTGCGCTTCACATTGACTTGGCAAGGGGCCCCTCGGTTATGATGGGGCCATGGAAAATAAATACCTCTCCGGTTTAGGAAATCACTTTTCTTCTGAAGCGCGCCCTGGTGCTCTTCCTGTTGATCAAAACTCTCCACAAAAAGCACCGCTCGGACTTTACGCTGAACAGCTCAGCGGTTCTGCATTCACGGTGGCTCGCCATAATAATTTGTATTCATGGCTGTATCGCATTCGCCCTTCGGTGATGCACAAAGCATTTAAGCCGTTAAGCGATTTAACGAAAAAGACGTTCTTCAAACCACAACATATCAATCCCAATCAAATGCGTTGGAACGCGTTGCCAGCCCTGAGTGGAAATTTCATCGAAGGCTTACGCACAGTCTGTGGCACAGGTTCGGGTCACGAACAACGCGGTTTGCACATTCACTTGTATTCCTTCAACAAAGGTATGGAACAAAAATACATGATGAACGCCGATGGCGACTTCATGTTCATTCCGCAATCCGGAGTTTTACAAATTAAAACCGAGATGGGAATTTTAGAAGTAGAACCTGGCGAAATCGCCGTTGTTCCGCGCGGAATAAAATTTCAAGTCAATGCTCTTAAAAAAGACGCTTGCCGTGGTTACGTCGGCGAAAACTTTGGCGCCCCATTTCGCTTACCAGAACTGGGCCCGATTGGTGCGAATGGTTTAGCGCACCGTCGTCACTTTTTGTCTCCTGTTGCTGCCTTTGAAGACCAAGAAGGTTCCTTTGAACTGATCGGTAAATTCAACGGCGAACTGTGGAGCGCAGACATGGGGCATTCACCTTTAGACGTTGTCGCTTGGCATGGAACCTATGTGCCGTTCAAATATGACTTAAGAAAATTCAACACTATCAACACCGTCAGCTTCGATCATCCAGATCCTTCGATCTTTACGGTGCTGACTTCGGGAAGTGATACTCCAGGGGTCGCGAATGTGGACTTTGCCATTTTCCCACCGCGCTGGATGGTGGCAGAAAATACTTTCCGTCCTCCGTATTTCCATCGCAACTGCATGAGTGAATACATGGGTTTGATTTACGGCGAATACGACGCGAAGACAGAAGGCGGCTTCGTGCCTGGCGGCGGCAGTCTGCACAATTTCTTTTCAGCCCACGGACCGGATGCAGGAACTTTCGAAAAAGCGAGTTCTGGCGAACAAAAACCGCATAAAATTACGGACACCATGGCATTTATGTTCGAATCCCGCTCGGCTTACATGGTCACGGACTTTGCGATGCAAAACGGTTTCTTACAAAGTGACTATCAAGACTGCTGGCAGGGCTTTAAAAAACACTTTAAATAGACCCATCGTGTAATTTTTGTTTTTTTCCTCCGAATACGTTGAGTTTGGGTTCCTCTTTTTATAGGTTCCCCGGGAACTCAAACCAACCTTAAGGAGACCTCCATGAAAGCTTTCGCTTTTGTACTTATCGCAGCTTGTGCACTTTCTTCTGTCAACGCGTCTGCAAACACACTTTCTTGCAGCCAAATCGCTAACCTTCAAGACAAGTACGCAGCTGAGCTTTCGTATCTTCGCGAAAAAATCAGAACTTCTCGCAACTCTGATTCAATCGAGCTTTACATGGACCAATACGAAGATATCTACGCTCGTTACATCAACGCGACTCAAAACTTGAACGACCGTTGCAAATAATTTCTGACTAAGAAATGACGTCTTTTAAAAAGCCGCTGTAGAGCGGCTTTTTTTATGCCTAAAGCTTTGCTATGGTCAGGCCTTCACATCGAAGGAGCCACCCATGCGCGAATTTTTCCCTGCTATTGAGCCCTACAATAAAGGCATGCACAAAGTTTCTGAACACCACACCCTGTATTGGGAAGAGTGCGGAAATCCGCAAGGTAAACCCGTCGTCTTCTTGCACGGCGGCCCAGGGGGCGGCGTGCACCCCGATCATCGTCGCTTTTTTGATCCTAAAGTTTACCGCATTTTCCTTTTCGACCAACGTGGTTCAGGCCAATCCACTCCCTGCGCAGAATTGCGCGAAAACACGACGTGGGATTTGGTCAAAGACATTGAAACTTTCCGCACGATGCTTAACATCGAAAAGTGGGTCGTCTTTGGTGGCAGCTGGGGATCAACACTGGCCTTGGCTTACGCGATCACTCACCCAGAACGCGTAAAAGCATTAGTTTTGCGCGGCATTTTTCTGTGTCGTCCATCGGAAATTAAATGGTTTTATCAAGAAGGCGCTTCACAAATCTTCCCTGATTACTGGGATGAATACTTAAAACCCATTCCAGAAAATGAGCGCCATGACTTAGTCGCCGCCTATTACAAACGCCTGACGCACGAAAATGCGGACGTGCGCTTAGAAGCTGCCAAAGCGTGGAGCAAATGGGAAGCTGCGACCTCGCGCTTACACTTAGACCCGAAAGCCGTGGAAGAGTTTGATGATCCAGAATACGCTTTGAGTTTTGCGCGCATCGAGTGCCATTACTTCACGAACAATGCTTTCTTCAGCACTAATAACTGGTTGATCGAAAACATTTCTAAGATTCGCCACATCCCGGCTGCGATTGTGCAAGGTCGCTACGATGTCGTGTGCCCAGCGCGCTCGGCGTGGGACCTGCACAAAGCGTGGCCTGAGGCAAAATTTTCAATCATCGCCGATGCGGGACATGCCGCGAATGAACCCGGAACCCGCTCAGCCCTGATTGAAGCGACAGAGAGCTTTAAAAACCTGTAAGAATTTCCTGAATGAGGGGTCCTTTGGACCCTTATGGAAGCCATAAATATTATCGACTTGTAAAGTGGTTCCAAATTGGGTTTATTGGCTTTCATGCATCACTGGGGTTAGTGATGCTTAATCCGGGGGGATTAAAGTGAAG
>CAMLMF010000278.1 GCA_946480995.1 uncultured Bdellovibrio sp.
ACCTGTCTGAATCTGCCACGGAACAAGCTTCAGCCTTGGAAGAAACCGTGGCGACCATCGAAGAGCTGACCTCGATGGTGAAAGCCAACTCAGACAATGCAGGGCAAGCAGCGATAATTTCTGGTGACGCTAGTAATATCGCGGTACGTGGTGAAAAAGAAATGGGTGTTTTGATCAATTCGATGAAACAGATCTCGCAAGATTCGAAAAAGATTTCTGAAATTATCAGTGTGATTGATGACATTGCTTTTCAGACGAATCTTCTGGCGTTAAATGCCGCGGTGGAAGCCGCTCGAGCCGGGGAGCAGGGTAAAGGCTTTGCCGTTGTTGCTGAAGCCGTTCGGACCTTGGCGCAACGAAGTGCCTTGGCGGCAAAAGACATTTCGGACCTCATTAAATCCAGTGTCGGGCGCATGGAATCGGGTGGAGCACAGGTTGAAAAAAGTGGTGCCGTGTTGACAGAGATTTTAAACTCGATCAACAAAGTGACGCATCTGAATCAAGAAATTTCAACAGCAAGCTCTGAACAAGCTCACGGCATTTCGCAGATCAGTCAGGCGATGAATCAAATGGACCAGGTGACCCAAGTCAATGCGGCGTCTTCAGAAGAAGCTGCGGCTTCCGCCGAGGAGCTGTCCGCCCAGGCGCAAAGTATGACTTTGGTAATTCACGAACTGGTGCGCGTGATTCGCGGCGAAGTGAAAGTCGAGGCCGTGCAAGCAGAATATAAAAAGAGACCTTCAACAGCGAAGGTCTCTGTCGCGGCTTAAGGCTATTTAGAAGCCTGTGGTGGAATCACGTCAAAATTGATAAATGGTGTTTTTGGTTTTTCCCCAGGTGGCAACGCTGTGGGGATTTTTTGTCCGTGGTTTCCCAGGGATTTAATGAACCGATACAAGGAGCGCGAATCCACGTCGTTCATCGCGTTCACTGCATAATAAGGCATCGGTGGACGAGTTTTCAGATGCTTTAAATACGTCACCCATTGCTCTTCATCTAGCAACGAAGCGCGTTCGCGTAAATTTGTCGCATACGTCGTACCCCACGGACCGTTCCAACCCACCGGGGTGCCAGTCAGCCATTCTTTTTCTGGGATGTCGCCATTTTTAGGTCCATACATCGGCGTATGGCAGTCATTGCATCCCGCGACAACTGCAATATAGCGACCTTGTTCGATACTTGGGTTGGCGTTAACTGACTTGCCCTTTTTCTGCGCCCAGGCAGGGGAGGCTAAAAGAGCCGCACACATCATTAAGCTTATTGTTTTCATGGACATTCCTTTGTTGATTAAATTAAATTAGCATTTTGGATAAAGCTTGTTTGCTATGAATACCCTAATTAGATCCTAAATTTTTCCTAAGTGCGCGAAAGGCTTGGATACGATGAACTTGAAAGAGCTGCCCGAGTTGATTGAAAATGGCATAGGCATGGTGGTTGCCACCCGAGATGCGCAGTTGTTCCCTGATGTCGGGGAAGGTTCGGGTCTAGTCCTTTCTGAGGACTTTCAATCTTGTTCCGTCTTTGTCTCAAGTCAGCGCAGTAAGGCTTCTTTAGCGAATATTCAAGATAACGGGTGCATTGCGATTTCATTGTCGAACCCTTGCACTTACAAAGCGGCGCAAATTAAGGGTCGCGCGTTTAAAGTTCGCCCGATGAGTGAAAAAGAGAAAATGGCTTCGGCTCAATGGCTGGCAGCCTATCGTCGTGAGATTCAATTGGTCGGCATGATGAACGTTGCTGCAGAAAGTATTTTGCGTGAACCAGACACGGCCGTTGATGTGCACATTGAAAATATCTATATCCAGACGCCAGGTTCGCGGGCGGGACAGCTGATGGGGCCAGAGTGAAAGTTTCTTTAGCCGATATTGCCTTTTGTTTTGAAGGGATCGTGCCAGCGGTCGTCGCGACCTGTTCAAAAGACGGGATTCCTAACGCTTCTTATTTAAGTCATGTGTTTATGGTCGATGAGCAGCATGTGGCGACGTCGTTTCAGTTTTTTAATAAGACTCGCGCGAATCTTTTAGAAAATCCCTATGCGATGATCAAAGTTCGCAATCCGATCAATCTGCAGTCTTATCAGTTGAAGCTTAAATATTTGCGCAGCGAAGAATCCGGACCCGTTTTTGAAAATATGTCGATAAAATTGGATGTGATTGCGGCCCACGAAGGCATGGGTAATTTATTTCAATTAAAAGCAGCCGACATTTACGAAGTTATCGAAGCCCAAGCAACCACCACCGACACGACTTTTGATCCTTCTCATGTGGTGCAGGATCAGGTGACGCTTAAAGATTTAGAGTTATTGCGGGTGATTTCTGACAAAATAAATGAACTGACCAGTTTAGAAGATGTCTTTGATCAATCGATGCAAATTCTGAATCGTTACTTGGGTTGGACTCAT
The DNA here is from genome assembly GCA_946480995.1 of uncultured Bdellovibrio sp. Next base: position 2,402 of record CAMLMF010000278.1, read on the forward strand.
ATGATTTTATTGTTGGCAGAACCTGGCCAACGCACACTTATCACGCACTCTAGTTTTGGCTATCCCGTAGGAGGGGTGGGGGCCGAGGTCAAATTAGGTGAAGGCCTTATCGGGATTTGTGGGCAGCATCGGCGCGTACTGCAGGTGGGAGCGATTGGCGAAAGCCTGCGCTATGCCAAAGCCATCAAACAAGGTGCCGCAGAAAAAGACCTGATCGCAAAAATTTCTTTGCCCGGTTTGGTCAATCCGGCTTCGCAAATTGCCGCACCTTTGATGTTGCAGAACGAATTCATGGGTGTGTTCATGATCGAATCCGAAACGCAAAATTTTTGGGGTTTAAAAGGCAAGCTGGTGCTTTCGACCATTGCCAATATTTTGGCTTTAGCGATTCGTGCCCTCGAAGGACAAGGTAAAGCCATGCGCGGGGCCGGAGTCCAGGATGAAGACTGCTCTCAGCTTGTGCCGCGTTTGCAACGTTTTCGTTGGGTGCCTGACGATGAGCTGATTTTTTGTAATGATCAGTATTTAGTTAAAAATATTCCTGCGCGTATTTTATGGTATTTGCTGCAGACCTATAAAAAAACCGGCCGGACGGAATTTTCTAATATGGAGCTGCGTGCAGAAAAGTCTTTAAACTTGCCAGAGCTTAAAGACAATTTGGAAACGCGTTTGATTTTATTGCGGAAGCGACTTGAAGAACAAGGTGTGGGCATTCGTCTTGTCGCCACCGGCCGGGGAAAATTTAGAATGGATGTTTGCGCAGAGCTTGTGCTTTAGTTTTGGTGTGTGATCACGGTATCTTTTCAAGTCCTTAGTCATAAGACCTCCGTTTCGTTGAGGTAATTCGTTGGACGTAATATACTAAGTACATCTTAATAATGGGGTGTGGCGATGAAATCTTTTGCGAAACTTTTGGTTTTGGTTGTTCTTTCGGCGCAAACGGCGATGGCGGCCGACATAGGGTTAGGGCAAGGGCGTTTGTTCTTGGGTTCTGCTAAATCCAGTCCTTCCGAATTAAATACGCAGCTGACAGCTCAGGGGATTAAGAACATAGAGCTGAATAATCAGTACGGTATTGAAATCACCTTTCCTACTTTTCAGTATCTGAATCTGGGGCTTCGCTATACTCATCACGTGACCAGTCAAGAAGGCAGTCTGATTCCTGATTACAAGGCCGAGGTTATGCAAGATGGTCTGATGGGTGTGGTGCGTGTGCCGTTGGTAAAATCAGACGTCGTGCACTTTGATATCTTTGCTGCGGGTGGGGTTAATAAGACCACTTATACCGAAAAAAGTGCGACGCAAGATGGGAAGCTTGAAAATGGAGCCAGTCCGACTTTTGCGACGGGGGCTTCAGTGGCGTTTGGGTATAAGAAATATTATTTATTTTTTGAAGGCGGGTTTGAAAGTAATAAGGTCGACAATTTGACAAGCACGGGGAATCCGAGTGCGAATATTAGTTCGCTGGATTTGTCGGGGTCTTATGTTTTGCTGGGCTTTATGTTTGATGGGATTCCGGTGTTTTCTAAATAGTTTTTAAAGAGTTATTATGAAATTACATTTTGTATATTTTTTTGCGTTTTCATTTGTGCTTGGTTGTGCGGGGATGAAAGTTGTTGATCCTCAGAAGTCCAAAGATCAAGGCACTTTGCAGTTGGACTATTCTGGTGGGGCGGTGAAGCTTGTTGGCACTGTTGGTTGTACGATGGTGGCAGCGAATGGTCAGCGGGTTTATGCTCGTGGGAAAACGGAAGATGAAGCTCGGAGCGAAGTGATTGCTAAGTGTCGGGATAAGACGGTGGTTTCGTTTTGTGAGTCGGCTCGGGTGGAGTGTGCGGGGGAGTAGGGTATTTATTCCCCTTACAATGAGTGAAGTATAAAGAAAAATTTTATTGTCATGGTGTCAGTAGTCAAGCCTGTAGAGGAAAAGCTATACCTTTTCAATATGAGCATCAAAATCACTT
>CAMLMF010000279.1 GCA_946480995.1 uncultured Bdellovibrio sp.
AGAAATCTGGTTTGACATGGCAATTTCCGTGAACAGAAATAACTCGGCAGCAACGACGATGACTGTGGTCACCGCCGATGGTGAAGCAAAAATTCGCTATGATAAGACTAAAGGTCTTTACACCTACACACCGGTGATCGGTAATCCTTTGCAACTTGCCAAACAATTTCACTCTAAAGAAAATGACGAAAAACCCCTGGATCACAATCAAGCTTTTCAAGCAAGCTTAGGCACCGACTATCCCGATGCCCTATTCCGCTTAATCGAATCCGCATCGGAAAGAAATTTCGATTTCCCAGACATGATTTTGACGTTGAAGGACGGTTATTTCATTAAAAATGCTCTGGGCGGCATGACGAAAATGTACCGCACCCATGGCTCTTTAACTGCAGCTTCTTCCTTTGGCTTAATGGCCTCGAACAAACGCAAAATCCCAGGACAAATTCGTTCCAAAGACATCTTGTCAGTGATCGGTGTTGACGCCAAAGACCTGTTCGCGGAAGCAGCCAAAAAGCACGCCAGCACAGGTAAAGAATCCCTGACACAAGTGATGACCGATGCTAGAAATGGCATCAAAACGGACGCGAAGGATCTGAGTCAGAAACGCATTTTCCGCCACATCACAAAATTTGTGGCCGACACACGTCCATTCTTTTTGGTTTCAGAAATCAAAACTTTCATGGATGCCTTCCGCTTTGATCCAACCCAATCATCGACAATGTCAGCAATGACCTTTGATATTTCTCGTTTTGATGTGCAGTCGATGATTTCGCCAGAAGACGTCGGGGCTATTGCCGATGCTGTACTGACAGCGGGTTCTGCCGAAAACCTGATGAAGGATGCACGCATTAACAAAATCAAAGAAAAAGTCAGCCGTCTGCAAGATCAAAAAACAGCCAGCTTGGATGCGCGAGCGATGGATATCAACGACAGCGACAGTTTGGTTGAAAAATTTAAAAAATACACTTTAAACGCAAAACGCGCGGTGATGAAAATGCATCAGATGCCGTTCTTGCTTGAAAATTCAATCGTCGTGCAAGAAAAACCGTACTTGCCAGAAACGCGTGATTTGCAATTCGCCCGTCATTGGACAGCGAACAAAGAACAGCTAACACGGTCTTTTGAAGCTTTAACTAAACCAGTCGGGAAAGAGCACCTTTCGGCCGCTCAATCGTTATTAAAAGAAGCGATTCTTGAGGCGGATTACGAAGGACGTATTTATCCGACTCCGTTAACTAAAATTTATAACAATCAAAAACTTGAAAACGTCACGATCGTTTACGTTCCAGGTGTTTATAACGCCATCTTCGATAAAGAGATCTTTAGCTTAGGTTTAAATGCTCTTTCTGATGAAATGGGTTTGCGCGTGATCCAGCCGCCGGTGGAAAGCAGTTGCAGCAGCGAAGTGAATGGCGAAATCATTTTAGATTATTTGGCCCAAGACTTTAAGTCCCGTGTGCAACGTGGGCATGCTCCGCCGAAATATTTCTTTATCAGTTATTCAAAAGGCGCCATGGACACATTGCATGCGTTCTTAAGAAAACCAAGCTTCATTTCAACATACGTGAAAGGAATGGTTTCCGTCGCGTCAGGTCTGCATGGTTCAACGATTCTAAATACAACAGATGTACCGTTCCAATTGGTTTCTACTTTGACGGAAAACAAAATTCCAGAGATCTGTAAAGCCAAGCCCGCTGCTAGATCCATCACTCCTGCAGGAGCTGCGGCATTCTGGAGAAAAAACGAAAGATCCCTGATCGGTTTAACAAGATATTTTTCAATCACTTTCAAAAGTGAACCAGAAAATTCACACATCTTTATGAAAGCGACGAAAATCATCGGACAGTTCGATGAAGAAAATGATGGCGTCGTCACGGTGTCTTCATCCAAGTTCCCACCGCGCATGAAAGCGGTCGACTTAGGCACAATCAATGCCGATCACTTGGCCGGCATCTTAGCGTCACGTTTTAATCAAAAAGCTTTTATGAAAGGCTTAGTGAATACGGTGTCAGAGCTTAACATCAATGACGATCAAGCCAATTTGCAGTGGAATGCGGATGCGATCTTTAGTGTTGCCAACAAGCATTTCATTAAAGATCGTCAGTACTATCGTATGAAAGCCCCGGGCATCGGCGTGCAAATCGGTTTAAAGCAAGACAAACTGCAAGACAACTTCGTGTTCGACAACTCTTGGGATTTGAATCGCCAAGTCTTGCCGAAAATCAACGACCCAGCCGACAACTATGAAACCAAGGTGAGCTTACCTCCATCCGCATTGCGTTTTGATCCTTACGCGTCCCTTGATGTGGCCAAGTTGGGCGACGTCATGGCCGGAACAAAAGTAAATCCAGTAACACGACAGAATTCCAACAATGGAATTCGTATTGTTTATGATCATCAAAACATGGTGCACTTCCGCATGGATCATCAGTTCAATTATGAATCCAGATCTCCGGGTGGTTTGGACGACAACCAGGAATTCGGATACGTCACGGCAGACTTTGCGGGCGAAAAGAATTGGGCCCTGATGAAGAGCGCCAACAACTCGATTCGTATGACGACAATGGCCTATCGCTTTTCGCCAATGGAATTTTCAAATATGAATTTAAAACTCGCGGTCACGAAAGACGTGACCGGTGCCGATCCAGTGAAAGGCAAAACTGGCAAAGACGATTCGGCCTTCCAAGTGTGGTTTACGATTCGTGATGGTTTAGCTAACGGCGACCGCACCACCGTAGACGCCAAAGCGGATCGCATCATCTTGTTTGGTTACTATTATGGTGGAGCCGTGCCAAATGAAACGCGTAAAGCTGGTGATATCTTTGAAAATTGGTACTCCAATAAAAACGTGGTCGTCGCCACTTTGCCAGAGGCCAAACAGCTGTTGCTAAATAATCCAGAGCAGCTCGGTAAAGCACAAATTTACCAGCGCAATTTGGCGGAAGACTTAAAAAGAGCTTTCCCCGATAAGAAAGTTGAAGACTTTGAAATTGTTGCGATTACTTTGCAACATGACTCAAATGACACTGCCTCTTCTTCAGAGGCTTACTTCAAAGGTTTGGAATTCATGCCCGCGAAATAGTTTTATGAGCAGAAGCGCACGATGCGCTTTTGCAAGATCTCGAGTGGCCGGTCAAAATATCTAGGCTTTGTTATGCTTTGCGTACGCGGCTTTTAATTTATCTTCAAAAATTTTCGCTGAAAATGGTTTCACGATATATTGAGAAACACCGGCCAAGACAGCCTCAGTGACCTGATCGCGTTCTGACTCTGAAGTCAGAAGCACAAAGGGCAAGCTTGCCAGCTCTGTTGTTGCGCGCACTTGCTTTAACAGATCTAAGCCCTTCATTTTGGGCATATTCCAGTCAGAAATAACCAACTGAATGTGTGAATCTACCGTATTATTTTGTAAAAGAATTTTCAGACCTTGTTCGCCGTCTTCAGCTTCTTGAATATTTTTGTAACCCATGGCTTTCAACGTGTTCTTAACCAAGTCGCGAATGGACGGCATGTCGTCGATAACCAGAATGCGGGTCTCTAGTGGAAACATAAATACTCCTGTGCTCTTCCCTATTTTAGGAAAAAGCACAGGAAGCTCAAAGAATCTTTAAAAGCCTAGACTTTGTGCGGGCGCCAACCACAGATAATCAGCGCGAGGACCTTCGGTTTGCGAAGGCGCGATCTCAATCGCCAACTCTTCTTCACTAAGTCCTGCAGTGTTAATCTGTGCAAAAGTCACAATTGGAACCTGCGGCAGGCGCGCGCGGATACGATCTGGCAGACCGCCTCCGAATTGCACGTGAAACTCACCGACCACGATCACTAAAACATCTTCAGGATGGCTCGCGAAAAACTCTGCCGTTCGCCACGCCATCGTGTCGTCCCAAATAGATTGCGCAGCAAAGTAACGCTCCCCCGCTTGCGGAGTTGGCAAGTGCGGCATCATGCCTAAAAAACGACGCTTATAACTTTCGCGGCCTAAGGTGAATTGCGGCGGTAATAGAGCGGACTCTTCAGCCGTTAACGCTTCCAACCCTTGCTTTGCAACCTTGCCTGTTAAAGTGCGAGGCGCATTCAGGGCTAAGGTCATCGCCCCTTCACGCAGGTCTGCGAACAAAGCCTGATCTCGATAAAAATCAAAAGAGGGATTACCCCAAGAAATCGCCGTTAAAAAGTCTGCTTCGCTCAAAAGCCCTCGATGATAGGAGTCTACGAGGCTTTGCTGAGTGTATGTAAAAAATTCCATTCCGACTGAGACTTTCAAACCCTGCGCACGTAGGGCCTGCATAATTTCGAGCTGCTGCTGTTGATGGGCTTTAAAACCATGGTTTTCCCCAACCACAACGACCGATC